>JANOQU010000683.1:0-6957 GCA_031422355.1 Actinomycetes bacterium | reverse complement strand
GAAGATGATGTTGGCCCCTGATCAGGACCCTCCGCCGCCTCGCCATTGTCTCGAGGACATGGATTTGATCGCCCCGATTGAGTGATAGGCAGCGTTCCGAAGGCGATGGCCATTGTCCACAGCCTGTGGATAAAGGTGTTGAGGAACGACACTGATGTAATTCCAGCGCCGTCGGTGGTCAGCTGGTCGCCAGCCCGTGGTCGTGACCGGCGTCACGCACCCCGTTCCGGTCAGGGCGTGAGCGAAATCAATGCCATTTGGTCGCCGTGTAGAGGCCGGCGAGAACGAAACCGAGGCCAGCGAACACGAGCCAATTGCCGACCTGATCGTTGAGCAGGTAACGCGCAATGATCGTCAGTGCGCCGATGGACAGCAAGGCGAGCATCAGAATTGGGACCCACTTGGGGCTTTCCTTGACCGACATCGGCACGGGAGGGGTGTAGCGCGACGACGCCGCGACCTCGCCAGCGCGGGTCTGACCACGAGTACTTCCAGCGGCCAACGAGCCAGCCGATGGTGAGCCAGCCACCGGCAACTGGCCAGGCTTGGTGCCCTTGGGAGTTACTCGACCGCCGGTCTTGCGCTTAGGAGGTGCCACGAAAAAGCGAGTCTACGGCAAGATCGCTCTCATGGCTCCCTACGCCACGAGACCCTTCGTGAGGACGGTCATCCTGACTCTTGTAAGCCAACCCGTTCGACATCGAGGGTTGCCAGCGGGCAGGCTGTACGGCGTGCCTCGCGTTCTCGTCCTCGACAGCTACGACAGCTTCGTCTACAACCTCGTCCAATATCTCGGAGAGCTCGGCGCGGAGCCGATCGTGTACCGCAACGACGCGCTCACCGTGAACCAAGCAGTGGCTCTACAGCCCGACGCCGTGCTGTTGTCGCCCGGCCCAGGTCGTCCGGAAGAGGCAGGAATCCTGTGTGAATCCGTTCTCGCCTTTGCCGAGATCGGCACGCCCGTCTTGGGCGTCTGCCTTGGCCATCAAGGCATCGGTCACGTGTACGGCGGCAGCGTCGTTCGAGCGCCCGAACTGATGCACGGCAAGACCAGCCTTGTCCGCCATGGTGGTCGTGGAGTCTTTGTCGACCTCCCCAACCCGCTCCAGGCGACCCGCTACCACTCGCTCGTCATCGACCCGGCCACAATGCCCGATTGCCTGGAGGTGACGGCGCGTACCGACGACGGCATCGTGATGGGTATCCGTCACCGTGAGCGAGCGGTTGAGGGTGTGCAGTTCCACCCGGAGAGCATCCTGACCGCTGCCGGCCACCACCTGCTTCGCAACTTCCTCGATCAGGTGGCTCTGCCGGCAACCTGAGCCGGTGTCAGGCCGTGACGGGTCGGGCCGTGACGGGTCAGGCCGTGACGGGTGGTGCCGCGGTGGTCGCTGTGGTTGTGGTTGTCGCTGGCTGAGTCGTAGTCGTGGTCGCTGGAGCGACTGTTGTCGGAGGGGCAGTCACCGGGGCCACAGTGGTGGGTGGATTGGTCGGGGCGACCGTCGTGGTTGGTTCGGGCAACGATTTGCCGACAACGATCGCAACGACCGAGCTGGAATCGACCAACTGCGTTGCCTGCGGGGTCTGTTCGAGGACCCGTGTGTCGTTCGGGCTGCCGAAGGGTTGGTCGCGATAGGTGACCGACACGAGCAAACCCTTCTCGGTCAGTTGTTCGGTTGCCTGGGTCTCGGTCAAGCCGTTCAACAGCGGCACCGCCACCTGGGTCGGGCCGGTACTGACGACGAGCGAAATGGTGCTGCCCTTGTCAACGGTGACATCTGTGGCGGGGTCAGTACGGATGACGAATCCGGCCAGGATGGTGTCGTTGGGTTCCTCGACACGGGAGACGACCAGACCGAACGCCGGTGACTCGAGCAACTGTTGAGCATTGTCGGCGTTCTGGCCGATCACGTTCGGGATGGTGACCTGATCCTTGCCCTGGGACACGGTCAGGGTCACGACGGCGCCCTGCTTCTGCATCGACAGCGGCGACGGATCCTGGCTGATCACCGAACCAACGGCAACGTCGGGGTCCACGGCCTGGATCACGTTGTCCGCCACGACGAATCCCTGCTGGCCGAGCACGCTGCGTGCTTCGTCGAGCGGCTTGCCCGTCACATCGGGCATCTCGATCAGGGCCGCAATCGGGCGGTAGAACAACAGAATCTGTTGACCCGCCGAGATCACAACGCCGGCTTGTGGATCAGTCTGGAAGACCTCACCCTCGGGGGTATCGGAGTCTTCGACCAGCATCGGTACGGGCGTCAACCCATCATTGGTGAGTTGCTCGAAGGCCACTTCGTATTGCAGACCGACCACATCGTCGAGCGTGAACTTGGTCGGCTTCTCCTCCTCGTTGAGTGCCTTGAACAAGAAAAAGGCGCCGACTCCGAGAGCCACGATGGCGATGAATGCCGCAAGTCCCCACCACCCACGCCGCTGCGGAGGGTCGTAGTAGACGGCCTCATTGGCGCCTGTTGGGTACGGCCCTCGCGCCTGAGGGATTGTGCGCGACGGGTTGATCCCAGCGGTCGGCACGATCGCCGTTCTCGGCATCGCCGCTGTCGCGTTCGTGGTACTGACCTGCACCGGTCCGGTCTGACGGTGAACCGGGCCAGGAGACGCAGTTGTTCGTGGCTGGGCAACAGTGCTGATGTTCGGGTTCGACGCAGTGGCGACCGGGGGCACACCGGCCATCGCCCGCACGGGCTCGCCGTTGCGGAACCGGCGCAGATCGTCGCGCAGCGCTTCGCCATCGACGTAGCGCACGGCTGGATTCTTGGCGAGCAATTTTGCGACGATTGCTTCGTAGGGTCGGGGAACGTCTGGTGCGACCTGGTTCAGCGGTTGCGGAGCCTCGTGGACTTGCTTGTAGGCGATTGCAACTGGGTTGTCTCCGGCAAACGGTGGTCGGCCGCCGACCATCTCGTACATCACGACCCCCAGCGAATACAGGTCACTGCGCGGATCCGGCTGGGCGCCCTGGGCCTGTTCGGGAGAGAAGTACGTCGCCGTACCCATCACCAAGCCGACCTGGGTCAGATTGCTGTCCGGAGCGGAGTTCACGGCCCTGGCGATCCCGAAGTCGGCAACCTTCACCTGGCCGCTGCTGCCGATCAAGATGTTCGCTGGCTTGATGTCGCGATGCACGACCCCGTTGCGGTGAGCAAAGGCCAGCGCCGCCGACACCTCGCTGGCGATTTCGGCCGCTTGGACCGCAGAAACTCGGCCGTTGGCGCGGATGATGTCGGCGAGGGTGCGACCCTGGACGTACTCCATTGCAATGAAATACGTACCGCCGTACTTGCCCCAGTCATAGACACCGACGATGTTCGGATGAGTCAGATTGGCGGCCGATTGAGCCTCTCGGCGGAAGCGCTCGACAAAGCTGGGGTCCGTTGCGAACTCCGCAAAGAGCACCTTGATTGCGACCGGTCGATCCAGCAGAAGGTCTCTGGCGAGCAGCACGTCAGCCATGCCGCCTCGGCCAATGCGCTGTTGAATCTCATAGCGATCGTTGAGAACTGTCCGTTCGGGGTTGCCAGGTGCCCCCGTTGTGTCGGTCATGACCGGCCCGCGTTGCCGATGGATACGTCGACGATGAACACAACGAGATGCGCTGTGTTCGGCGAGCGGGTGGTTGCGGTGATGTGTGTGAGGTGTGTCATGTTGAGCGAGGGGTGCTGCATCGGCGATCAACCCGCTGGCAGGGTGAGTGCGAAGTCGAGAACCGTCTTGGCAATCGGCCCGGCGAGCTTACCGCCGGTGCCTTCACTGATTTCCGCGGTCGTTCCTTTGAGCACGACTGCAATGGCGTATCGGGGTGCCTCCGCCGGTGCGAATGCCATGATCCACGCATGTGAGCGCTGAGGCTCGCCTCTGGCATTGAGTTGGGCAGTCCCCGTCTTGGCCGCCGCCTGGATGCCATTGTTCAACTGCAGGCAGCATGAGGCCGTTCCGGATTGGACGACGCCAACCATCAATTCGTTCAACTTGGCCGCATTCGTCGCCGACAGCGGCGACTTCCAGACCGCAGGGGCGGTGGTTTGCAGCACGCCACCGTCGTGATCGAGGGTGGCAGCGACCGAATACGGCTGCATCATTTGGCCGCCGTTTGCAACGGTGGAGGCAACCATGGCCATGTGCAACGGGACCATCAAGTCGTCATCTTGGCCGAAACCGCGAATCGCCAGACGGGCGACGTTGTCCTTCAACTCCTCGACGGTGCCGAAGTTCGATGCCACAGCACCGGGTATGTCGAACGGCAATTTCTCGCCAATGCCCCAGGCTTGTGTGCCAGCAACCATTGCGTCGACGCCCAATTCGACGGCGATTCGGGCGAACGGGGTATTGCAGCTGCGCCGGAATACCTCGCGCAGGTCGCCGCCACACACGTTTCCCTGATAGTTCTCGACCGGGTTGGTCGTTTGTGGTGGCAGGTACTCGGTTTCGTTCTCCCAGAAGCTGTCGAAATCGATCAGGCCATTCTCGAGCGCGATGCCGGTGGTGATCACCTTGAACGTGGAACCAGGCATATAGCGCTCTTGGTATGCGTTCGCCAGGGTCGGCTTGCCGGGGTAATTGTTGAGGAACTCGAGTCGTTGCTCGGCCTCGGTGCTGTTGTGGACCACGACCAAGTTGGCGTCGTAGGACGGGTAGCTGTACATCGCCAGAACTGCACCGGTGATTGGGTCCATCACCACGACACTGCCTTCACGCTCGCCGAGCGCATCCTTGGCAACCTGCTGCAGATCGGCTCGCATCGTGAGGTGCACCGAGCCGGTGTTGTCCTCGCCGCTGAAAATGTTCGTGATACTGCGGACCTGCTGCTCGGTGGTGCGCCCGGTCAGTACCTCGGTGAACTTCTTCTCCAGTTTCGTCGCCCCGAACGCGTAGGTGTAGTAGCCCGTCACATTGGCGAACAGGTCGTTGGTCGGGTACACCCGTTGGAATTTGAACTGAGTGTCGACCGACGGCACCGACATCGCGACGACGACGCCGTCGGCGCTGACGATGTTGCCGCGAGGCTTGTCGAAGTCGCGCAGTACGGCTCGGTTGTTGTTGGTGTTCGTCGCCAATTCGTCTCGCTTGACCACCTGTAACAAGTTGAGCTGGATGAACAGAATCAGGTAACAGACCAAGAGGCCAGCCGCGAGTCGTCGGATCTGCTTGTTCACTTCGCAGCCGCCTTGGCACCGCGTCGACCACCGGACTGCTTGCGTAACTCGCGCCGCAACTTCCAGGCCGCGAACCGCTCGTTGATCGTTGGGTCGTCGGGCAGTTCACCGATTCTCCGGGACGTGCTGTCACTGACGCGCATCAAGAGTGCAAGCAAGATGTAGTTGGACACCAACGATGAGCCGCCGTAGCTGACGAATGGCAACGTGATGCCGGTCAGGGGCACGACCCGAATCACGCCGCCGATGATGATGAACGCCTGCACGCCGAGCAACGTGGTGAGGCCGGTTGCGAGCAGCTTCTCGAAGGGTCGCTCGGCCCGAATCGCGATCCGAAGTCCGGCGCCGACGATCAGCAGGAACGACATCAGGACCGCCGTGGCGCCGAAGAGGCCGAGTTCTTCCGCGATTCCGGCGAAGATGAAGTCGTTCTGGACTGCGGGGATCAGGTTTGGGCGACCCTGACCGAGGCCTGTTCCGCCGAGACCGCCGTCGCCGATCGCGAACATACCCTGCACGATCTGATAGCCCTTGCCCTGGTAGCGGCTCCAGGGATCGAGCCAGATGTCGACCCGGTCCTGCACATGGCTGAACATCCGAAACGACGCGTAGGCGGCACCTCCGAACAGGACTGCTCCGAGGATGAGGAACGTGGCCCGTTCGGTTGCAACCCACAGCATCACGACGAACAGGGTGAAGAACAGCAGTGACGACCCGAGGTCCTTCTGGCCCACCATCACGACCACCGCAAAGCCCCACGCAGCAGCGATCGGCAGGAAGTGCCGGGGCTGGGGGAGCCGCAACGGTCCAACCTTCCAGGTGCTCGCAGCGATCAACTCGCGCCGTTCGTAGAGGTAGCCGGCGAAGAACAGGGCAAGCAGAATCTTGGCGAACTCACCGGGTTGGAATCGGATCGGTCCAATGTTGACCCAGATCCGGGCGCCCCCCACACTCCGGCCGAGGCCAGGCACCAATGGCACCAGCAGCAGGCCTGCCCCGAGCACGAAGAACGTCCACTTGTAGCGGGCCAAATCGGGTGCTCGTTGGACGACGAGCAGCGTCGCGACATATGCCGCAATCGCCACGAAGCTCCATGTCGTTTGAAGTCCCGCAAGTCGGTCGTTGAGCCGGGTGATCATCACGAAGCCAATGCCATGCAGCATCGCCGCCAACGGCAGCAGGGTGCTGTCTGCGCCGCGGGCCAGGATGCGGGTCGCAAGGTGTGCCAGCAACAACAGGCCGAGCAGGATCACGAAGAACGGCACGATGATCGGCGGGATCGTCGAGTTCTTGCCGAGTGAAGCGAGGACGTACGCCGCCGTCGTGATCGTGCCAGCCATGATCACCAAACCAAGTTCGGTGCTGCGACGCGACAGCGGGTGCATCACCCTCCCGCGGGAGCTGTAGTGGTGGTGGTCTCGGCGGGTGTTGCGTCAGTGGTCGTGGTCGTTTCCGGCGTCACGACGGTGGTTGGAACACCAGTCTCGATGAACGCAGCGGCGTCGTCGGCGGAGTCGAATTCCTCGTTCGACTCGACGAGCGCAATGACCTCGGTGGACAGCTGGTCGCGGGTCTTGGTCGTTCGCGCATTGACGGTTGGATCGAACCACAGCACGCCGTCACGCTGACCCTTGTAGATGACCACGGTGTCGTCATCGAACCCAATGAAGTAACCGCTGCGCGCATGCACCGCGATCAAGGTGAACGTGACGGTCAGGATCGTCGCAATCAAGAAGCCGAACAGAAAGACACCGCCAGTGAATCGCCGGCGGCTTCGTTG
>JANOQU010000682.1:0-7861 GCA_031422355.1 Actinomycetes bacterium | reverse complement strand
GATCGAGCGTCTCGTAGAGCGGCAGCAGCGCTGGCATCAATGCATCCGCGTGGGGTTTGTACGACGGATCGCTGGCGAACGCAGCGAACAGCGCTTTGATCACCGTGCGCAAGCCCCCTTCGAGCGTCTTCAGTACGACGTTTCCGGTGAAGCCATCGGTGACGACGACATCGACCCCGTCGGTCATGATGTCGCGGCCTTCGACGTTGCCGATGAAGTTGATTCCATGCGCAGCAGCGAGAAGGGGAAACGCCTCCTTGCGGAGCGTGTCGCCCTTGCCCGGCTCTTCGCCGATCGACAGCAGGCCGACGCGGGGGTTCTCAACGCCGAAGCGGTGGGTCGCATAGACAGAACCCATGAGCGCGAACTGAACGAGCCACTCTGGCTGAACCTCGGCGTTCGCGCCGGAATCCAGCAGTACCGTCGGCACGGAGCCAGGCACCGGAATGGCCGTTGCAATCGCCGGGCGATTGACGCCTTTGATCCGGCCCATCCGAAGGAGGGCGGACGCCATCGTTGCGCCGGTATTGCCGGCAGAGATCATCGCGCTCGCTTTGCCATCGCGGACCGCCTCGGCAGCGCGCACCAGGGTGGAGTCCTTCTTACGACGCACCCCGTTCGCAGGGTCGTCATCCATTTCGATGACTTCGGAGGCAAGGATCAGATCAATGCCGTCACAACCAGCGAGGCCCGCCGGCCCCACCAGGACTACTGGAATGCCCAGCTCATGGGCCATACGCACGCCAGCGACGATTTCACCCGGCGCCTTGTCGCCGCCCATTGCGTCGATCGCGATCGGCAGGATCGGCATGGAGTTCAGCATCGGCGGGCTGGGGAGTCTCGTTGATTCAGAATGTCGGTATCGGTGGCGATGCCGTTTGTCAGCTGACGTCGATGACGACGCGGTTCTTGTACCAGCCGCACGACGGGCACACCGTGTGAGGAAGCTTCGCGTTACCGCATCGGGGACAGTTGCTCCGAGCGGGTGCAGCGAGGCGCCACGAGCCAGCGCGATGGCTGTGGGTCTTCATCTTCGATTTCTTCTTCTTCGGTACGGCCACCGTAGGTCTCCACTGTTCAAACGACCGTGGAAGAGTAGCGCCGAAATGTCAGTTCGCGTCGCCCGCCGGTCTGGAGACTTCGTTGCCGAACTGGCTTCGGAGCTGATCCAACACGTCCCACGGCGAGCCGAGTTCGGGCTGAGAACAGTCGCAACTGGCGACGTTGAGGTCGATTCCGCACATTGGGCAAAGTCCCGCACAGTCGACCCGACAGACGGGCGATAGCGGAGCATCGAGCATTGCAAGTTCTCTGACCATCGTCGTCAGATCCAGTTGGTCCCCGACGATCTCGAACGCATCCGGATTCGTGACGACGACCTGATAGAGCTCATCCACCCCGGAGATCTCGTGTTCGGCCAACTCCTTGAGGCATCTGCGACAATGACCGTGCCACGGCACATCGATCTGACCAATCACGACGATCCCGTCGGTCAGGCTCTCGAGTCGCAAAGTGGCCGCCACCGACTCTTCGGCGACGAACCGGTGATCCGACAAGCCCAATTCGGCCGTCGTCAGACTGGTGTCGATCAAGCGCTCGGTTCCGGGCCGGCGGAGCAGCTCGGCAGCGTTGACAGTGAACGACTTGACGCTCATCCGCGATCCTGATCGAAGAACCCCTTCGTGGGATCTTCGTCGCCCAGAACGCCCTGCTCGCGGTGAGCGCCGATCGACAGCCTGGACCGGCCCGCGTTGACGGTCTTGCCGAGCTTGTCGAGCAGGATCTCGAAGCTGCCGAGGCGCTGGTCGAGGAAATCTTCGGTTTCGTGGCGCAGGCGACGCGAATCCGCCTCGGCGGCCTCGATGATCTGGCGGGCGCGTTGCTCCGCAGCTCGCACGACTTCGGTGCGTTGTACCATCCGCTCCGCCTGGACCCTGGCGGCCTCCAACAACTCGTCGGCCTCGCGCCGCGTCTTGGCGACGAACTCCTGGCGCTCTTTCAGCATCCATCGGGCTTGGCGCAGCTCGTCTGGCAGGCGTTCGAGTGCTGATTCGAGCAGGTCGTTAATTTCGTCGCGGTCAATTCGTGGCGACGAGGACAACGGCATTGTGGGTGCCGTTGCGATGATGTCGGCAGCGCGACGCACGAGTGTCTCCGCATCGCCGACCTGGCCAACGCGAGAATACGCGTCGGTGTCGTCGCTGATGTCGTCGAAGTCGTCTTCGTACTGCGCTTTGAATTGATCGCGTTGCTGATCGTCGTAGCTCATGATGGCTGCCTCTGGGGGGCTCTGGGTCCGGAAAATCGTCGGAGCAACTCGTCCGAAACCGGTGTGGGAACGAGATGCGAAACATCTCCACGGTACTGTGCGATCTCGCGGATGAAGCGGCTACTCAGAAACACCTGGTCAGGGCGGCAAGGAAGAAACACCGTGCGAATTCCCGTCACCGACGTGTTCGTTTGAGCCATTTGTTGTTCGATCTCGAAATCGCCCGCGTTGCGAAGCCCTTTGACGATGAACTGCACCTCGAAATCTGTGGCCGCGTCGACGGCAAGTCCGCTGTAGGGCTCCACTCGGACGCCGGGAATGTGTTGCGTGCTTTCGACGATGAGGGCCACGCGTTCGTCGATCGTGAACATTCCGCTCGGCTTGGCCGGGTTGTGCATCGCGGCGATCACCACTGCACCGAAGAGAGCGGCCGCCTGCTCGATCACATCGATGTGGCCGAGATGGATCGGATCGAAACTCCCCGGATAGAGCACGCTCGTGTCTGGCGAAATCATTCACCACACGCTACTCGCTGCGCGCTATGAGACCCGTTCCAGGGTGGTGATGACCGTGCGACCGTGGCGTTTGACCCGAAGCTGTTCCCAACCCGGGATTGCGTCGACCGGACGGCCGGATTCGGCCACGACCAGGCCCGCCCGAAGCACCGCCAACAGATCTGCCCAATTCGCAAAGGAGTACGGCGGATCGACCAGGGCGATGTCCACGCCGCTGATTCCGGGCGCATAGGCCAACACATCGGTTGCTGCAACGCGCGCCCGAGAATCCAGGCCGAGTGCCGCGAGGTTCTCGCGAAGGGCCAAGAGCGCCGACCGATCACGTTCGACAAAGACGCACGACTCGGCGCCCCTCGACAGTGCTTCGATGCCGAGCGCACCGCTGCCGGCGTAGAGATCGACCACGGTCGCACCTTCGAGGACACCCATGCTGCCGAGCGAGTTGAAAACCGCCTGGCGCACCTTGTCAGTGGTTGGACGGGTGGAGAGGCCATCGGGCGCGATCAATTTCCGCCCACCGAATTCGCCCGAAATGACTCGCATCCACGCAAGACTATGGGCGATGTCAGACGGTGAGTTGGTCCCAGAGCAGGAGATCGTGTGCGTCGACTGTGGCGGCCGATGCTTTCTGCTTACGCCACCACGCGAGGACGGCCAGTGGTATCCAGGAGACATCGTCACGTATCGATGCCAGGACTGCCGAGACCGCTGGGATCTACTCCTTCCCGATTACTCCGACAACCGACCAACCTGATTTGCACGAAGTTGGTCGATGGAGTCCCAAAGCCGCGAAGATGCTGGGATGAATCAACTGCACGAACTGGGGCCGATGTTCGAAGATTTCGAGGTCGGCGCCACGATCCCCTCGCTGCCAGCGGTCACCATCACCGAGGCAGACAACGCTATCTACCGCGCGATCACTGGTGACCAGCATCGGTTCGCTGCAGACAGAAACGCCTACCGGGCCGCCGGCGGTTCGGGTGCGCTGGCGAACCCCGGCTTGGTGATGCAGTATTCGATTGGCCAAACCACGAACGCCACCCGGCGAGCCATCGCCAACCTCTACTACCGATCTGTTCGGGTATTGCGTCCGGTCGAGATCGGCCAGACCCTCACGACGAAGGCAACGGTGCTCGGACTCCGGGACTCGTCAGCCAAGGGAGATCAGCATCGCGGCAAGGTCTGGCTCGGCATCCAGTCTCGATCTGAGGACGGGCCGGTCGTCGAATATGAACGATGTGCACTGATTCCAGCGGCAGGCTCACCCGGCCACACCGACGAGATACCCGGACCATCCGATCCGACCCCGCTGGTCGATCTGGTCGACAACGTTCCGTCGTGGGATCTGTCCTCACTGGATGGCGTTGAATGGTCACTCGGCGAATCCCGTACCGACACACTGAGGGATCACATCGACCTTGCGGCTCCGCTCGCCCGACTGACCTTCAATCAGGCTGCCGTCCATCGTGACGCAACGCTCGGACCGGGTGGTCGCCGCCTCGTGTTCGGCGGCCACGTGCAGGGTCTCGCCCAAGCATCTCTGACGCGACTGCTCCCTGGACTTGCAACAGTCGTTGCATGGGACGGTTGCGACCATGTTGGACCGGCGTTCGAAGGTGACATGCTGCAAATCAGCCATCTCCTGTCGGAACGTCTGCCGGCCGGGAGTGGCCACTTGATGCGGTTCGAAGTCATCGCCGCCCGCGTCGACGCTGACGGCTCGACCACGGATCTGTTGCGGTGGACCCCGGTCGTCTGGGCTCCCTGAGTTCGGCGAGGCCGAACGTGGCCCCTTCAGCCAAGCGTTGTAGCGACGACGTCGGCCTTGGCCGCGAGCACGACGGCATCCTCGTCGAGCATGAAACCGGCGTCGACGGTGCTTTGTAGAGAGGCTGCAAACGCTTTCAGATAGACGTCGCCCGAGGGATAGAGCGACGCAAGCGTGGCGGCGTCAAACGGCGTGGTGGAGCCGAAGAGAATGCAGAATCCGGAGGCGCCAGCGATCATGTCGCCGCTGAGCACCGCAACCGGCACATCGACCAGCGGAGTCCGGATGCCACCGAGCGCAATGCCGCGTTCGTCTCGGGCGATGACGGGCGGATCATTCGACGCGAGTTCAAGCCGTGGAGCAGTCGGCGGGGCCGAGCCGTCGACGACCCATGCCACGAGCGCATGGATGGCTGCCTGCAGTACCTCGTGCTGGGGACCGGCATTCAATGGCGCAGGGCAGTTCACGATCGACGCAAGATCAGAGTCGGCGCCAAGGCCGTAGACCTCGACAAGCAAGTACGCGTCTGCATGAGCAGTGCCTGCCGTCTCCCAGACCTTGACAAAGTCGGAGTCTTCCTGTTCGAGGTATCCATAGCCGAGCACCGTGAGGTCGGTCTCGGTCTGGAACACCATCACCGGCACGTCGAGGTCGGACCGAATCGCAATCGCCTCAGCCGCCGACGATGCACGAGCATTCTCGCCAGTGATCGACGGCGCACCGCCACCACGACTGTGGACCAAGAATCCGTCGAACAGGCCGACAATTGGTTGAACGGCATTGATGTAGGTCGTCAGAAAGAAAGCCGATTGCGACTCGCCAATTGCGAGAATGTGCTCCGGATCGAGATCGCCAAGTGGGGCCGGTCCGTCGTGATCGCTCAGCACTGTGGCCGCCTGGGTGAAGATGTCGAAGGAAAATGCGTCACCTGGATGGCTCAATGAGCCGTATCGGGCCGGATCTGCGCCGACTAACCCACCTGATCCAGCGCCACCAAGGACCGATGGGCCACCGTTCACGCCGACTGCTTGGGCGGAGACGCCGACCCACGCATGGCCCTCGCGGATGATCTCGTCCGACGCGTAACCCCAGTCGGGGTTGGAGTCGGCGCCCGAACTGACGTTGAGCCACTCGACCAAGACCGTGCCACTGAAGGCCGATGCCTCCGGACGGCGAACAATGATGCGAGTCCGAAACGGCGCCGTTGCAGCGGCTTTCACCGCCCACTCGCCATCGACCCCCAACGTTGCGACCGCGTCGTAGGACGTGGACTCGCCCTCGATGAAGTACTCCTCTTCCACATAGCCAACTTCTGCGAGGTCGAAAATCGATGCCGTTGCCTGTCCGAGCCCGCCCGTCACCGGACCCGTCACGACGACGGCTTCGCGCGGAGCCATCGTCGTGGTCGTCTCAGGTGCGACGGTGGTCGTCGTCTCTTGTTCGGCGGCGGTATCCGGTGGTGACGATGTTGTCGGATCGGTGGCGGCGGTCGTGGCGTCCTCAGTCGTGGCGTCGTCTGTCGAATTTTCAGCAGTCGACGCCACCGATGCAGCAGTCGTGGCTGGCGTGGTGGTTGCGGCTGCGTCGTCGTCGCCCCCGCTCGCGCACGACGCAACCATCGCACACGCCACAAACATCACCCCGGCCACTGTCAGCGAACTCATCACTCCCCATCCCTCGCGATCCTCGACCGCACCGCAGACAAATCTTACAACTGACAACAGTGTCAGAAATGAGTCGGATGACGGCAAGTCGGCAGCAAGATGGTCCCGATGAAGTTCATGTTCCAGTACCCCGACGTCCATGGCCTCGATGCCGACATGCTCGACGCTGGCCCGATCGCCGAACTCGCCCAGACCGCAGAACAATCAGGATGGGAGGGCATCTCGTTCACTGAGCATCCGGCCCCCGGCGTCAAGTGGCTGGAAGGCGGCGGTCACCAGACGCTCGACCCGTTCGTTGCCCTCGGTGCCGTTGCTTCGGTGACGAAGCGGCTTCGATTGTTGACGTACCTCGCCGTCGTCCCGTATCGCAATCCAATGTTGCTCGCCAAGGCCGCCGCAACCGTTGACAAACTGTCAGGGGGCAGGTTCATCCTGGGCACTGGCACCGGCTACCTCAAGGCCGAATTCCACTCGGTCGGAGTCGACTTCGACGAACGGAACGAATTGTTCGACGAGGCTCTCGATGTCTTGCCGTTGCACTGGAGCGGCGAGCCATTCAGCTACGCGGGCAAGCATTTCAATGCACGAGACATCATCGCCAGGCCCCGCCCTGTCCAGCAGCCAATTCCGATCTGGATCGGCGGTAACGCCAAGATCACGTTGCAGCGCATCGCTACCAAGGCGCAGGGCTGGATGCCACTCACCGGTCCAGCAACGATGGCCGCCACGACACGGAGCCCTCATCTGGAGTCAATTGCCTCCGTCAGCGAGCGGCTCGCAATACTGCGGGACATGGCCGGCGACCGATTCGACTCGCTCGACCTTGCGATCGCATATACGGACGCCTCGATACACGACACGAGTCGCGATGTTCAACGCCACCTCGACGCGTTCTCGGCCTATCGCGAGCTGGGTGCCACGTGGATGATCGTGCCCGGCCCGACCGGACGACATCCGATCGCCAGCGACTTCCTGCAGGCGTTCGCCGACCAATACTTCAGCGGATGAGCAGGACAACCACCGAACATACGACTGCCCATCGAAAGTCTGCAGGCGCTGCGGTCGGGCTCCGACCAATGATTGAACTTGACACTATTGTCATATCGTAGGGTGACGCCATGTCGAAGCAGTCCTCCCCTCCATCGGCCGAAACGAGGCCAGACGCTCCCGATCGAGATCGCACGTCGACACGCGGAGTGACAAGCGGGGCGACTCAGCAGTCCGTCGATCGTGGCAGCGACTTCTCAATGCCCGCGGTCAGCCGCCAACCAGCCGACGTGCTCGGCCCGAGGGCCCAGCGAACGATCGCACGAATCATCACCGCGACCCGCGAGGTGTTCCTGACCCGCGGCTACGCCGGCACGACCATCGATGAGATCGCGCGGGCCGCGAACGTGTCCCGGGCGTCGTTCTACACGTACTTCCCAACGAAGCGGGACGTGCTCTTGACTGTCGGTGCCCGAGCAGCCAGCGACGCCACCGATGTGGTCGAGCGGTTGACTTCGATGGGTTCCACCCGCGCCGGATTGGCCGCCTGGACCCACGACTACTTTGCCTACCTCGATATCAACGGCAGCTTCGCATTCGCTTGGACGCAGGCGGCTCACGAGGACGAAACGATTCGGACTGCCGGGATGCGACGCCA
>JANOQU010000681.1:0-2939 GCA_031422355.1 Actinomycetes bacterium | reverse complement strand
GGCCGCTACCTGCGCAAGATGACCATCTCGTCGACCCAGGGCCCAGGGATCAAGATTGACACCCAGCGCCTCCGGCCGATCGACGCCTGAGATCGCAACCCCAAATCGCCGTGCAGGCGACCGGTTCGTAACAACGAATCGTTAGCCTGCACGACCGACAACCAAACCGGTTGCTCGCCGAAGACATCTGGTCCACTCAGCCGAGTGGGTAATGAATCTCGAAGCGTCGAGATCCGCCAGACGAGGTGAACACCACTCAACTCTTCACGTCCGTGTCGTAGCTGGGAGGCGTTCGCTGCAAAGCGAGCGCCCCGCACGACAGATGGAGAGGAGGTGTACATGGAGAATCCACGACAGGAAAAAGTTGACGTCGTCTCGGAGATTCGGGCCAAGCTGGAAGCAGCAGACGCAGCGTTTCTGACCGAGTACCGCGGGCTCAGCGTCGGAGCTCTGGCCGCGTTGCGAGTCACGCTTCGTCAGTCAGGCGCCGAGTACAAGGTCTACAAGAACACGTTGGCCCGTTTCGCAGCTCGCGATGCCGGCATCGACGGTCTCGACGAATTGCTCGTCGGGCCGACGGGCATCACGTTCGTCAGCGGCGACGTCGCCGCTGCCGCAAAGGCATTGCGTGACCTTTCGAAGACGAACCCGATGCTGGTCATCAAGGGTGGTTCGCTCGGCAAGGTAGTGCTGTCCGCAAAGGACGTCGAAGCACTGGCAGAACTGCCGTCGCGCGAAGTTCTGCTGGCCCAGTTCGCTGGCGCATTGCAGGCCCCGCTCGTCAAGACCGCAGGTCTGCTGCAGGCGCTGCCACGCAACTTTGCTTACGGCCTCAAGGCCCTCATCGAATCCAAGGAAGCGGCCTGAGCCGCTTCGAATCACAACACAAACTCATTATCACATCACACATCTGTAGGAGAAACCCATGTCGAAGCAGGATGAAATCCTCGACGCAATCAGTGCCCTGACGGTCATCGAGCTCAAAGAGCTCCTCGACGCGTTCGAAGAGAAGTTCGGCGTGACCGCTGCTGCTCCAGTGGCCGTCGCAGCCGCTGGTGGTGGCGCTGCCGCTGCCGCCCCGGCCGAAGAAGAGAAGGACGAGTTCGATGTTGTACTCACCGAGGCCGGCCCCCAGAAGATCCAGGTCATCAAGGTCGTGCGCGAGCTGACCAGCCTGGGCTTGAAGGAAGCCAAGGACCTCGTCGACAGCGCCCCGAAGGCCGTTCTCGAAAAGGCCAACAAGGACGACGCAGAGAAGGCCAAGGCCGCTCTCAGCGAGGCCGGCGCCACCGTCGAAATCAGGTGACCCCAGCGGTCATATGACCGTTGCGGTGAAAGAATCAGTCAAGAGCCGGTCGGTCCAGTGGGACAGACCGGCTCTTGTCGTTGTTGCCGACTTCGCGATGGTGCATTGCGCCGATCTGTGCCCGCCAGCGTGACACAGTGGGCCGATGCGATTGAGCCGAGGCCAGAGACGACAATCGTGGATGACGATGGCAGCGCTCGCAGCGCTCGGCGTTTCGATCGTCGCGTGCGGGAACACCGACAGCGGACTCGCCACCCTGCGGGCTGACCCAGCGAGATCGACCATCGCTGCCAGCGAGGAGTCCGCGGCCGAGACCACGTCACCCGAGACGGCACCAGCCGAAACCGTGGTCGCTGACGGTGGACCGTTGCCATGCCCGGCCGCTGATGGATCGTCCCCCGTTGTGCAAGCGTTTCCGGCAGCGCCCGAGCCCTGCATCGACCTTGCGGGGGCCTATTCGCTGACCGTCGACACGAGCCAGGGTACGTTCACGATCGAGCTCTTTCCGGCGATGGCGCCGATCACCGTCAACAACATCGTGTACCTCGCCCGGTACCACTTTTTCGACAACACGATCTGTCACCGGGTTGTGAAGGATTTCGTGGTCCAGTGCGGGGACCCGACCGGCACCGGAACCGGCGGACCTGGATACGAAATCGCCGACGAGTTGCCACGTGCCGGCGAGTACCAGCTCGGCACCGTCGCAATGGCCAACGCCGGTCCCGATACGAACGGATCGCAGTTCTTTGTGATTTCCGGTCTCGACGGAGTCAGCCTCCCGCCGGACTACACGTTGTTCGGCCAGGTCATAGGCGGAATGGAGGTCGTCGATGCGATCAACGCACTCGGAACGCCCGATCAATCACCGTCGGAAACCGTCACGATCAACTCGGTGACGGTCACCGAGTCATGATCCGTCTCTCCGTCAGGTGCTGATGCGGGGCTTGCGGCGCATGCAGAATGAAGCATGAGCGGGTGGTCGAACTACACATCGCGCACATTGGCGACGTGGCAGGCTCGCCTTGGCGACACCCAGTGGATCGAGATCGAGGGGACCTTCGCGTTCATCGATGTCAGTGGTTTCACCCGGCTCTCCGAAACGTTGAATCGAGTCGCTGAAGGCGGTGCCGAAGAGGTAAACGCCGTCTTGAACACCATTTTCGGTCGCCTCGTCGGCATCGTCGAACAGTTCGGCGGCGATGTCGGTCAGTTCGGTGGTGACGCGCTGGCGCTGCTCTTCGAGGGTCCTTCGCACCAGTATCGGGCGACCGCAGCGTCGAAGGCGCTGCAACGCGGAATTCGCGAGGTCGGGTCAGTGACGACTCCCGCTGGCCGGATCCGGCTGCGAATGTCAGCCGGAGTGGATTCCGGCCCCATCCAGTTGGCGCGGGTCGGGCGAACCCACCAGGATCTGTTGATCCTTGGACCGACCGTGGCCTCGACACTCGCCTGCGAGAAGGCCGCAAACGCCGGTCAGGTCATGATTGGCGCGGCGCTTCGGGCGTTCTTGCCAGCTGCGATGGTCGATGCCAACGGGCTGCTCGATCTCCGTCGATCGGTGGCTGCCGTCGATTCTGCGCTGCCGCGACAAGCAGCCGATGACAACGAAATCTTCGTCGCTCCGCAGTTCCGC
>JANOQU010000680.1:0-6027 GCA_031422355.1 Actinomycetes bacterium | reverse complement strand
GTCTCAAGGCCGAGCGGCTGATCCTGGACTCCCCGCTGTTCGGCTTCAGCCGGGAAGAGACCGAGAACGCGATCGACTCCGCGATTCGTTTGCGATTGGTCAATGAGCAACGTCTTCGCACGGCTGTCATCCGTCGCCATCGCCGCGGTATCAACGGCGGGCGCGGGCTGCTGAACGCTCTCGTGGACTCGGGTGGCGAGAGTCGGCTGGAGCGGTGGTTCCTTGCACTCGTTCGAGACGCCGGCCTGAGTCGGCCCGAACTCCAACTGATCTGGCGCGACGGCGCGCGCACGATTGCACGGGTCGATGCGTTCTTCGACGGCGGGCTCGTCGTCGAAATCGCCGGGCATGGCACCCACTCAACTCGTCGTCAACGCCAGGTCGACGAGCAACGGCGGACCGAACTCGTGTTGCGCGGAATGCGGGTGATCACATTCACATACGACGACGTCCGAGATCGGCCAGCATGGGTGATCGCCCGACTCCGAGAGGCAATCGCCCTCTCGAACGCCTCATGACCAGTCGCTGTCAGCAGATGTCGGGCAGAGCCCGACATCTGATGCCAGCGTCGCACCGAAGTCGCTGGTCACGCCTCTTGGTTCATCGCGAGCGATCGTCCCCACGTATCGGCGACTCGATAACCCTGCGGAAATGGGTCGGTCGGATCGACGACGTACTGATGGAAGCCTGTGATCCAGGCTCGCCCGCGAACCGTGGGCAGGATCGCTGGTCGGTCGCCGATGGTTGTGATTGCTCCGATTCGGCCGACGAATCGGGTACCGATGATCGATTCGTGGATCAATGTGCCGCCAAGGCCCAATTGGCCCGTCGCATGAAGAACAGCCATCCGTGCGCACGTTCCGGTTCCGGTCGGACTGCGGTCGGATCGACCGGGAGCCACGATGCACGTGTTCCGTACGGGTTGATCCGAATCGATGAACGGCTCATTGAGTTGGACAATGCTGACGTCGCGAATTGCGTCGTTCTCCGGATGTACCACGTCGAACTGTTCTCGCGCCGCAACTCGAATCAGTTCACCGACGTCGGCCAGTTCCCGGGCCAGATCAGCCCTGATCGAGAGCCCCAGAGCGTTGACGTCGACGATTGCGTAGAACATGCCTCCGTAGGCCACCGAGCATGGAACCGTGCCGTATCCCGGTAGCGACAATGGCGCGTCCAGGCGATCGACGAAGCAGGCCACGTTGGAGATCTCGCACGAAATGACCTTTCCGTCGCGACACTCGCAGGCCACCTCCACCACACCCGCTGGCATGTCCAGCCGCAGGATCGTCGTGGGCTCCGTCATCGCGACCATCCCGGTCTCGAGCAATACGGTTGCAACACACATCGTGTTCGAGCCCGACATCGGCGGATACTCCGTGGGCTCCATGATGATGACCCCGGCATGACAGCCCGGAGTCTTGGCCGGAACGATCAGGTTGACATGGCGAGCGACACTGCCGCGAGGCTCGCAGATCAGCGTTTGACGGACGTCGTCGTGATCTCGCTGCATCGTCTGCATCATCTCGAACACGGTGTCGCCCGTCGGCGCAAGAACGCCACCGACGATGACATCGCCAATCTCGCCCTCGGCGTGGCAACCAACGACGCTGATCATCCGCTGGAACTGCACCGACGCAACGTACCGCGATCAGGACCTGTCCGCCCGGCCGTGCGCATCCCGGTAGGGTCGGGCCAGTGACCTTGTCCCCCCCATCCGCCGATGTGGCAGCGCCGCAAAGTCGGACCGGCTTCGGTCGGTTGCGGATCGGGATGGTGTGCCCTTACAGCCTGTCGATTCCCGGTGGCGTTCAGGAACAGGCGATGGGACTTGCCCGAGAATTGCGCCGAATGGGTTACGAAGTTCGAGTTCTCGGCCCATGCGACGGGCCACCCCCGGCCACGTTCGTCAGTCCGCTCGGCAATAGTCTCCCGACCGCTTCCAACGGTTCGATCGTGCCGATCGCTCCCGACCCGATCGCCCAATTTCGGACCATGCGACTGCTTCGCGACGAAGAATTCGACGTCATCCACTTGCACGAACCGCTCGCACCGGGGGCGACTCAGACCACTCTGTTCCTGCATCCGGCACCGCTGGTGGGCACGTTCCACGCAGCCGGAGAGTCCAACGGCTACAAGTTGCTCGATCGGCCGTTGCGAATGCTCGCCGACAACCTCACTCATCGCGTCGTCGTCTCCAAGGACGCCCAGGCCCTGGTCCAAGGCTCCATCGGCGGCGAGTACGAGGTGCTCTTCAACGGCGTCGAACTTCACCGGTACCGCGGTGCGGCCACCACTGCGCTGCCCGGCCGAACCGTGTTCTTCTGCGGCCGTCACGAGGAGCGCAAGGGTCTCGACGTCCTGCTCGCAGCATTCAAACTTCTTCCCACTGACGTCCGAGTACTGATCGGAAGTGATGGACCGGACACCAGGCGGCTACAAGAACTCGCAGGCGCCGAGGAAAGGATCGTTTGGCTCGGCCGGCTCAGCGATGACGACAAGATCGCCTACCTCAAGGGTGCCTCGATGTTCTGCGCGCCGTCACTTCGTGGCGAATCTTTCGGAGTCGTCCTGATCGAGGCAATGGCGGCCGGGACACCGGTCGTGGCCAGCGCACTCGACGGGTATCGAAACGTCGCCACGGACGAGGTCGATTCTTTGCTGTGCGAACCAGGAGACGTGCAGGCGCTGGCGGCCGCGATCGGGCGAATCCTCGACGAGCCGGGCCTTGCAGAGCGGTTACGAGTGGCTGGTAGCCGACGTGCGGACGACTTCAGTATGACCACGTTGGCTCGCCGGTACGCCGAGATCTACGAGTCGATCGCCGTGCCTGACGATGACAATGGCCATCGAGCCGGTCGAGTCCAACGCTGGCGGTCACGCTGGCGGGCAATGCGCGACCGTATGATGGTTGCACCCATCGGCGGCTGAATCCGCCCGATCCGACCCTCTTTGAACAAAGGAAAACCATGGTTCCTCTGTTGATCATTCTCGGCGTCATCCTCTTGCTGGTGATCATCGCCGTCGTCTTGTACAACGGCCTGATCCGGCGCCGCAACCAGGTGGAGAACGCCTGGGCACAGATCGACGTGCAACTCAAACGGCGAATCGACCTGATCCCGAACCTCGTCGAAACTGTCAAGGCCTACGCCGCTCACGAGAAAGAGACCCTCGATGCGGTGATCCGGGCTCGCAACGCTGCGATCTCAGCAGCGCCGACTCCGGGTGCCCAAGCGGAGGCCGATGGGCTGCTGACTGGGGCGCTTCGGCAGGTGTTTGCGCTGAGTGAGGCGTACCCAGACCTCAAGGCCAATACCAACTTCCTGGCACTTCAAGAGGAACTGACCGCCACCGAGGGCCGGGTCGCATACGCCCGCCAGTTCTACAACGACGGCGTCTTGAACTACAACAACGCGCTCGATCAGTTCCCCACGGTCATCTTTGCTCGGATGATGAAGTTCGAGCGTCGCGAGTACTTCGAGGCCGACGCCGGTTCGCGCGACGCCCCGAAGGTGCAGTTCTGATCGAACGGTTCGTGGGCAATCGCCCGCCGACCAATCGATTCGGAACGCTGATTCGCCATGTTCGACCTCATTCGAAGTAACAAGCGCAAGAGCATCGCGCTCATTGCTGTTTTCATTCTGCTGCTGGCCGCAGTCGGTGCAGCGATCGGTGTCCTGATCGGGCATGGGCTGATCGCGACTCTGATCGCCCTCGTCTTCGCTGGCTCGATGGCGGCCGTCTCGTACTGGAAGGCCGACGCCATTGCGCTACGTGTGAGCCGTGCCGTGCCTGCGGATCCCGATCAGTATCGCCGGTTGCACAACCTGGTCGAAGGGCTGTGTATCGCGAGTGGTCTACCCAAGCCGCGGGTGTACATCGTCGTCGATCCGGCCCCAAATGCATTCGCCACGGGTCGGGATCCCAAACACGCCGCGATCGCAGTGACCACTGGCCTGCTGGAGACGATGAACCGGGTCGAACTCGAAGGCATCCTGGCCCACGAACTTTCCCATATTCGCAACTACGACATCCTCGTCTCCACGCTTGTCGTCACTCTGGTTGGTTCAATCGCGATCTTGACCGACTTGGGGATCCGATTGATGTGGTGGAACGGTGGTCGAGTTCGTCGCGACGGGGACCGCGGCGACTCTGGGAACCCGCTGGCGATTCTCGGTTTCGCACTGTTGATCTTCGCCCCGATTCTTGCCAAGTTGATGCAGGCGTCGGTCAGCCGTCAACGTGAGACGTTGGCCGATGTGTCGGCGTGCCAGATGACCCGCTATCCGCCAGGGTTGATCTCCGCCCTTGAAAAGCTGCGCGATGACAGCACCGTGACCCATTCGGCCTCGACCGCAACAGCGCACATGTGGATCGAACAGCCGATGTCTGGCGTTGCTGATCGGGGTCGCCTCGGCCGGTTTCATCAGATGTTCGACACCCATCCACCACTCGACGAGCGAATCGAACTGTTGAGGGAGCTGTAGCCAATGAGTCGTCGGCGCAACCATCGACAGCGTGACTGGATGCCGGGCTTCGTCGCCTTGGCGTTGTGCGTGTCGATCGTTCCGCTTGCGTGCAGTGATGATGGGGGAGACTCTTCGGCCCCGGAGACCACCGTGCCGGCGACCATCGAACTGGTGCCCCAAACAACTGCAAAGCCGGCCCCGACGACCACGTCCACAACCGAGGTCGAAGTCGAGCGGTCCACGACCACCACAATCGTCGAGGATGCTCCGACCTGGCCGCTGACCGGTCTGGCGCTCGTGAACGCCGTGCCGTCGACTCATCCAGCGATGGTGGTCAAAATCGATAATCACCCCAAGGCGCGACCACAGTCGGGTCTCAACGAGGCCGACATCGTCTTCGAGGAAAACGTCGAGAACCTCACCCGATTCGCAGCGGTGTTCCACAGTGACCGGACCGACCCCGTGGGACCAATCCGGTCCGGTCGTACCCAGGACATCGATCTCCTCGGTTCCTTGAACCGTCCGCTGTTCGTCTGGAGCGGCGGCAACCGGCGAGTTACTGATGCGATCGTCGACAGTGATCTGCGTCAGATCAGCCCGCAGGCAGGTGGTCCGTTCTTCCGCACCGACCGACCGGGCCCGCACGACCTGTACGCAAATATGTCGGAGCTGTACGACCTGGCTTCTGCGGATGCATCGGCGCCATCGGCGCAGTTCGAGTACCGGAACTCAGACGACAAGCCAGTCGGTGAGCCGGTCTCCGCCGCCAAGATCTCGATGGACAACGTCCGTGTGCTTTGGGAATGGGATGAAGCAACCGAGACATTCCTGCGATTCTCCGACGATGTCGTCCACCGCGATACGGTCTTCGATGCCCAGGTCAACACCAATAACGTGGTGGTGCTCTTCGTCAATTACCGGCCGAGTCCGGCTGACGGTCGCAGCCCCGAGGCCCAGACGATCGGCTACGGGGAGGCATGGGTTTATCGCGCTGGATTGCTGGTGGTCGGCGCATGGGGCCGAGTCGATCGGCAGTCGCCATTCGTGCTCACCGACCTCCAAGGCGACGTGATCGAGTTGACGCCCGGCCGTACGTTCGTCGAATTGGCCAGAGTCGGCAGGGCCGTCTCGGTGCCCGTCGATGTCGAGGAGTCGGTAGTTCCTTACCCGTGAGTCGGGCCGCACGTCGTCATCGCGCCGGTCTTGATCGAGATGATCAGACCCTTCGAATTGATGGGTAGAGCAGGTGGTCGTCTCGGTACGATGGGCTCATGAGTTCTGTCGAGTCGTCACGCGCCACTGGCACCTATCCCGTCAAGCGGGGATTGGCCGAGATGTTGAAGGGCGGCGTGATCATGGACGTGGTCAACGCCGAGCAGGCCAAGATCGCCGAAGACGCTGGAGCGTGTGCAGTGATGGCCCTCGAGCGTGTTCCGGCTGACATCCGCCGTGATGGTGGCGTGTCTCGAATGAGTGATCCGGAGATGATCGAAGGCATCCAGGCGGTCTGCTCGATTCCTGTGATGGCCAAAGTACGGATCGGCCACTTCGTCGAGGC
>JANOQU010000679.1:0-4657 GCA_031422355.1 Actinomycetes bacterium | reverse complement strand
GTCGTCACTAATTTGCACGATCGCGCGCATCGTCGTCGATTTGCCCTTCTTGGTGGCCTTGGCATCAAGGATCACGGTGACCGGAATCGGGCCGGACTCGATCCGGATCACAAAGTTGGAAGCCGACGCTGACGACTGCAGATCGATCCGGGCAAACGCAGCCCCACCGAGTAGTTGACCGTTCGCCACGTTGGCGACATTGCCGAACGTGAGCTGCGCCCGGGGGGCCCAAGCGAGGCCGTGCAGCACCATGTCTTGGGCCGGTGAACCTGACTTCGTGGACAAGATGTCGTCGTTCCACCCGAGCGTGCTCGCTTTGAACCCGACACCCGTGGTGTCGAGCGCGTGCAGGCTCACCACGCTGTTGCCCTGCCTGCGTCGAAGGATCTCCAACTCACCCTGGTTGATGTAAATCTTGGTCGATCCGCCGAGGTAGAACGTCGCCCCGGGCGCGCTGCCGCTGTTTGTATCGATGCTGATTGCGTTTGCGCAGGGTGCATTTGCAATGAACTGTTGATCGCCGTACAGGGGCAGGCTTGCCCAACCGGCAACGACAGTCTCATCGACCACGATGTCGACATCCTCGAAGTAGTACTCGCCCGACTTGAAGTAATTGTTCTTTCCGAGCGCCGGCGCAACCGTGTACTTTCCGGGCGACCACACCGTGCACCCGCCATCAACTGTCGGCGCAGGCGCCGGCACGATTGGGACAGTGACCGGCGGCGCGGTATACAACTCATTCCATGGCTTGTCGAGGCAGAGCATGCCGCGCAGGATCGGTTTGAACGTCAGATCCAATGGCACTCCAGGCGGATTGTTCTCGACGTTGTCGCAGTTGGCGGTTGTGTCGCTGTACCAGAGATCGCCGTCCTCGATCTCGACAGGCGCTGCCAACTCGATTTTGCGTGGGTCCGAGACATAAACAGGCCCGCCCAGCAACTTCTGCTTGCCGACGCCACCCTGGCTGTGCAGGTTCCACTGGCCGGCAGGGACGCCTTCGCCGGTGACGATGACTGCCCACCCCTGCACGTCGCCGAAACCGGTGCCGGACTTGCGACACGTAACCGTGACCTGTGATTCGTTGACCGCGGCTGGAAATGGAATCTTGTACCCGGCGTTACCGAGAGCAGTGAAGCATCCGGCATACGACTGGAGCGAGAGCCGCTCGATGCCGTAACGCAGGCCCCCATCGGCGGCCGCGAGCCGGTCGGCTCGGTCCTCGACCACGGTCGAGTAACGGAGCCCGGCCGACACGTAGCCAGCGAGCGCCACGACGACGGCTGACAAGACCACGCTCACCACCAGCACGAGCGGAAGGATGCTGCCGTCGTCGCTGCGATAGGTCTTCGACACGGTCCTCATAGGGTGACCCCCAGGTTCACGGACCCGATCACCAGGTTCGAGCTGTCCTTGACTTGCAGCACTTTCGTCCCGACCGACCACAGCTCTGCGCTCGGGTGCTTGGGCAAGATGACCGAACGGGTGGTCCCACTCGTTGCAAAGTTGCGCACGTACTGCCCGTTCGGAGCGCCGGTGTCGTAGTGCAGAGCCAGCCCGACGCAGTATCCGCTCACGATCGTGATCGTCGCAGTGACCGTGTCGAACAGGGCATCAGGATCGTTCTTCTTCAGCTTCACTGTCGTCCGATCGAGCGACGGCCCAGTGATGACGCACGGTGGCGGCGCCGTGATGGTAACCGTGAGTGTCGACGACGCTGTGGCTCCGAGGGGGTCGGTCACCGTGTAGTTCATGACGACGTTGCCGGCCACGGCACTCGATGATGGCGTGACCGTCGCCGTCAGGCCCGAGACGCTCGTCGTCCAACCGGCCGGAACACCCGTGACCGATGCGGTCAGCAGACCCCCTTCGGAATCAGACGCAAGAAGCGTTACGTCGACGGCAACTCCAGCAGTCGTGGATCCCGCCGATGGATTGGCGGTGGGTGGTTGGTTCCCGGCTGCGAGGGGCAGCACGTTGAACGTCACCGTGGCGGAACCCGCAAGCCCGAGCGGGTCGGCAACGAGATAGCCGATGGGAACGGCGGTGCCAGCCGCAATCACCGGAGCTGTCACAGCGAACGTCAAGGCTCCGGTCGAAGTCACGGTCCAACCCACCGGAACAGCGGGGAACGCAGCCGTCAGAGCACCGCCCTCAGGGTCCGTACCCGACACGCTGATCGCAACGGGGACGCCGGATGCGATGGTGTAGGCAAGGTTGTCGGCAACTGGCGGCTGATTCGCCGGTGGCGCAGTGGTCGGTGGGGGCGATGTTGTCGAAGGGCTGGCCAACGTCTCATTGGGGTTCTTCGTCGTGCCGATAATCACGATCGTCTTTCCAGCAATAGGTTCGACCTCGAACCGGGCCGTGTCGTACACCGTCAGGGCGTCGCCATCAGGGGCATCAGAGAGAGTGATCCGAACAGGCTCTGCGCCAGCGATCCACTCAGGGATGATCCCGCTCACGTTCAGCAACTGCGGCGAACCACCGACAATGCAGTAGACGCGGACGATTCTTCCACCGTCGGACGGGACAGGCAGGGGCACGTAGCGATAGCTGACCGTGAAATTGGTCGTCGTGCCCACCTTCTCGTGCCATGACATCTTGAGGAGGTTCAGGCCGGGATCGGTTCCGGAACATCCGCTCGGAACGAGCGACGTATCGAAGGAGCCCGGTGCGGTCGAGTCGACGTCCTGGGGAAGCCAGGTGACGAGGCCTTGAACGTTCACTGCGGCGTCCGCACGATCTTCCGCTGCTGGCGACGTCTTCAGGGCAACGATGATCACGCTGGCGGTGACTGTGGCAAGGATTCCCGTCAGGGCGACGCAGATCAGCAACTCCACCAGGGTGAAGCCGCGATCCGGGCTGGAACGGTCGGTTCTCATTTGATCAGATCCACCTGTTCGATGATTCGGCCGCTCGGGCTGCGCACCTCGAGCGTGATCTTCTGCAACGACAGGTTGATGCTGTCCTGGCAAATGGTGCCGAAGCGATACTCGACGATGCCGTCGTTGTCCGTGTCGGATGCGTTCCAAAACTGAATATCGACGATCTGGATTTGCGAATTGAGCCAGGTCTCTGGGTTGTCGACGATGTTGACGACCGGCGTATACGCCGACAGGATGGCTGCCTTGCCGCCGTCGGAGTCAGTCGTGCTGCAGTCGACCTTCTCGTGCGCGTAGAGCACGTCAGAGGCAGATTGCAACCAGGCGTGGGCATTGGCGTGGTCACGGTGCACCGTGCCCCCGAGAATCGACACTCGCAGCGCCCCAAGCGTTGCAACCGCAACGGTTCCGAGCAAGGAGATAGCGACGAGAATCTCGACCAGGGTCATTCCTTGATCCCGATCACGTCGTCGCCGAGCGAGCTCCGCAGGTCTTTCCGCCGCATCCATCGGGAAGTCTTCGGCACGCTCATTAGTCGGCCTGAGGATTTGTTCGGCAAGGTTTGCTCAAGACTTCGTCAAGAACCCTCGCACTCAGCGAAGAAATCTTCAGGTGGTGTCACCCAAGAAGCCAATTCATGCGTCCGTCTCTGTAGTGCCGCACATCGGCGGGACGAACTGAACGTTGGGAGAAGCACATGCGAGTACGCAAATTTGTGGTGGCCGCTGCCGTGGTGTCAGGTGTCGTGACCTTTACTTCTGGGACGGCAAACGCCGGTCATGACCACTTCATTGTCACACCGAATGGCAACTGCCATCAGGTGGCTCAGGGCCAGACAGCGCGCACTGACCCAGCCCATGGCGGACACAAGTTCCACGATCACGTACATCTCGGTGCCACTGGGGGCACGAGTGGCGCGCCATTCCAGCTTGGTGACGGACACTCCCAAGTTGTGGTCTTCAGGGACGACTGCTTCGCGCCATAAACCACCTCGGGCGTCCCTCGACAGCTTGACGCTGTCCGTGACGTCTTTCTCAGTATGCGAGCCTGTGGGATGAAGGAGTCGCCGGGAGTCGATCCCGCCGCTGACACACTCGAGTTCTTTCGCCTCGTCGCCGACGACGTGTATCGGTATGTCAGCCGTCTGACCGGAGGCGATGTCCAACTCAGCGAAGACATCGTGCAGGAGACCTTCGTGGCCCTGTTCCGTCAGCGTCGAGACTCGCCGGACGTGGAGATCGGCGTAGGTTGGGTGATGACCGCCGCCCGCAATCGGCTCATCGACCACTGCAGATCACGCCAGCGCGAACGGGCTCGGATCGAGCGAGTCACGGCGGGCGAGGTGCTCGAACACCCCGCTCTCGACTACGACGCCGTGTCGGCGGATCAGGCCCGTTGGCTGCTGCGCTGTCTTCCCGAGCAGGAGCGGACGGCACTTGCCCTCCACACGGTCGACCAGCTCTCGATTGCCGAGGTCGCGATTCTGATCGACCGCAGCGTCGAGGCCACGACCTCGCTGGTCGCACGAGCGCGCCGGCGGCTGCGCAACGTCGTCACGGAGCTCCGCGATGAATGACGAAGTCGTCCTCTTCGACCGCGCTGCGCAGCCAATGCGGCCCGAGTTCCGCGCCCATCTGGAGGACCTTTTCGAGGTCCTCGAGACGAACCACCGCGGGCAGCGCACGGTTGCGTCAGAAACCCTCACGTTGATCGACCTTGCGCCAGAGCGACGTCGGCCGCCACGAGCCCGGACGGCCTCGTGGCTGCTGATGGCG
>JANOQU010000678.1:0-13721 GCA_031422355.1 Actinomycetes bacterium | reverse complement strand
ATGCCGTCGAGGCCGCCGTACTTCTGGATCAGCTTGGCGGCAGTCTTCTCACCGACGCCGGGGATACCGGGGAGGTTGTCGCTGTTGTCACCACGGAGGGCTGCGTACTCGGGGTACTGCGCCGGTGTAACGCCGGTTCGTTCCAGGATTCCGGCCTCGTCGTACAACGCGTAATCGCTGACACCGCGCTTGTTGTAGAGCACCTTGATATGGGGGTCGCTGACCAGCTGGTAGCTGTCGCGATCACCGGTGACGATGATGATCTCGTCGCCGCGAGCCTTGCCCTGCATCGCGACGGTGCCGATGATGTCGTCGGCCTCGAATCCGACCAGATCGATCGACGTCACGTTCAGCGCGTCGAGCACCTCGCGGACCAAGCCCATCTGCTGGCGCAAGATGTCGGGGGCAGCCTCACGCTGAGCCTTGTATTGCGGATTGGCGTAGTGGCGGAAGGTCGGTTCCGGCCGATCGAAGGTGACGAGAACGCCGTCAGGCTTGTGTTCCTTGACGAGGTAGATGAACATCGACGTGAAGCCGAACACGGCGTTGGTGACCTGACCGCTGGCCGTGGCCATGTCAGTCGGAAGCGCGAAGAAGGCGCGATAGGTCAACGAGTTTCCGTCGAGGATGAGCAGTTTGGCCACGTGGGAGCGCGTCCTCAGTTGGCTGCGTCGTTGGGCTCTGGTGGCCGAAGTGTTCCGTCGATCACGCGCTCTGCGACCTCGCGCATCCGGCCTCGCTCGCTCATTGCGGTGCGCTGCAGGAACGTGAACGCTTCCTGCTCCTTCATGCCGAAGTCGTCGAGCAGAATGCCCTTGGCCCGATCGATGATCTTGCGCGACTCCAGTTGCTCGCCGAGTGCATCGACTTCGCCACTTAGCGACTGCAACTCTCGGAACCGCCCGATCGCGACCTCGATCGCCGGGATCAGATCCGCTTTCTGGTACGGCTTGACGAGGTAAGCCAGGGCGCCAGAATCTCGCGCCTGCTCGATGATTTCGCGCTGGCTGAACGCCGTGAGAATCAAGACGCCACACAAACGCTCTGCGTTGATCAGGGCTGCTGCGCCGAGGCCGTCCATCCCCGGCATCTTGATGTCGAGGATCGCGAGGTCGGGTCGCAACTCGCGGACCAGTTCGACAGCTTTGTCGCCGCGCCCGGTCTCGCCGACCACGTCGTAACCCTCTTCCTCGAGGGTTTCCTTCAAATCCAGCCGAATGATGGCTTCATCTTCGGCGATCACCACTCGGATGGTCACGAACGGGTCCTTTCGGGTAGTGGCCGCGGGCAGCCACATTCAACCACGCGAAGCGAGGTGTGCCGCCGTCCGCTGGACTGTCGAGGCGAGATGACGGCTACGGAGCCGTGTACGCCCACGCAAAGTTGATGAACATGTCGAGGCCAGCGGGGAAAAGAGGCCGGAACGAAACGAAGAATCCGCGGTCGGCGACGGTCGTGACGCGGCCGTTGATCGTGGACATGCCAGCGTTGGTAATGATGTAGATACACACCCGTCCTGGCGGAGCGGTCGGCGCTGCGGCCGTGCCGTTGCAGAGGAAATCAGGATCCGTCACAGCCGCATTGCCTGGCGCAAAGTTGACCGACCCGTCGTCCAATGGGACTGGAGCCCTGCCAGGGAGCGAAACCCAGTACGCATCCGACACGGTGCTTCCGGTGGTGCTGCTGTCGTGGTAACCGCCGCCGATGACCGTCTGCTGACTGGGGATCGTGTCCCAGGCGCTGAAACCGCGCGGGCCGACTCCTGATGCACCCAACGGCTGGTAGTAGCCGACGATGTCGATGATGACATCGATCGTGCCGCCGAGGTTGAATGCGTTGACCACACCTGTGGCCGACAGCGCGACGGTGACTTGATTCGGAGTTGGTGGACTGGTGGGTGTCCAGTTCAAGTTGCTCGCCGTCGGTCGAGTCGGTGCATCAGCCGGGAACACCGTCAAAAACGAGGGCGCTGTCGGGTTGACGGCGGTCACGTTCGCTGCGATACCCGTCGCCGTGTTGGGGATCGTGCAGTTTCCGTTGGTGCCCCACACGGTGAACGGAACCGTTTCAGACGGCCCGAGTGCCGTTGCCCTGATGCCGACGTGATCGGCGCCGAGGCGGGTGTCTGCTAATCGGCAAGGAACGATCGGCACGAATGAGGACGCCATTCCCACGGCACCAACATCGTGAACGATCCCGAAGGCCGTGGCAGTTGCGGCAGCGAGTGCGGCGGCAACACCGAGGTGGACAAGGCGAAAACTTCTCATGGCTGAGCTCCTTCGACATGGCAAACCTACTCCAATCGCGAAAGGGCAAAAACACGGCACCAACACATGCCGCGGGCGGCCTACATCCTGTCGAGCAATGCATCCAGGCGTCGGTCGAGATCGGCGATCTCGCGTTGCACGTGAGCGCGATGCTTGGTCATCGACTCCACATGTTCGTTGGCCTGGCGCGCTTCAGATGACACTCCGGACGCTTCTGAGACGAGCGATCTGAGGCTTGCATCATCGGCGTCGTCAGCGAGCGAGATCAACTGTTCGTCGATGATTTGGACTTCACTTCGAAGCGACTTCAGCCGGGTACTGATCCGACTGAGACGACGTTGGAGAAGCCATTTCCTCACGGCACGAGTGTAGGACGCTTGTGTGAGCAGACCGGTAGGCCACACTGAGTTGGTGCACGATGAATGGGGCATCAGCGACGGCTACTTCGACGTCAGTGGCGCGTGGCATGTCACCACTGATTCGACGCGTCATCGACTCCGAGCAACCATGGGTACGCCGGTCTCGGGTCCCCCGATGTGGTTCGTGGAGCACGGCACATCGCACACCCTCTGGAATCCGTGCCAAGTCGTGCTCGAATCAGGCGATGAATACGGAGTGTTCGCGGAACTGCCTGCGGACCTGCCAATCGGCTATCACAAGCTTGTCCCCGTCGATGGGTCATCGATCACGTCGCTGATCGTCCACCCGACATCGTGCCCGCCGTTGCCACGAGCGTGGGGGGCCGCAGTTCAGATCTACGCGCTGTGGAGCGCAAGGTCGTGGGGAATTGGCGACCTGGGCGATCTCACCACTGTGGCGACATCTCTGCATGAAGCTGGCGGACGCGCGGTGTTGGTCAGTCCGCTGCATCAGCCGGCGCCGTCGCTTCCTCAGGAGGACAGTCCGTACTACCCAAGCAGTCGTCGGGCGTGGAACCCCCTCTTGATTGCTGTCGCGGAGCAGCCGCCGGACGCGTTGCAGTGCACACCGCACCAATTGATCGACCGCAACCAAGCCTGGACCGCCAAACGTGATGCGTTGGCCGAGATCTTCGCGGGTGTCGACGATCGCGACACCGAGACTGCGCCCGACGCGGTCGCCGTTTGGAACGCACTCTGTGACGAGTTCGGACCTGATTGGCGCGAGTGGCCAGAGCATCTTCGGCGATTCGACCGTGACCATCTCGCTCAATATCTCGGCGACAACCCGGTCACGGCCAACCGGGCGCGCTTCCATCAATGGTGCCAGTACCTCATCGGCGAGCAATTGGCGGCCGTGTCCGCAACGGGCATCGACGTCATTGGCGATCTCGCAATCGGCATATCGCCTGGTGGCGCCGACGCCTGGGAGTTCCAAGACCTACTGGCGCTCGATATGCGTCTTGGCGCACCGCCTGATCCATTCAACGCCGTCGGCCAGGAGTGGGGCATTCCCCCGTTCATCCCGTGGAGGCTGCGCGCTGCCGGCTACGAACCGTTCATCGAAACAATCCGATGCGCGCTGCGAGGCGTGCAAGGTTTGCGAATGGACCATGTCATGGGTCTGTTCCGACAGTTCTGGATTCCCGAAGGTGGCCTGCCTGCCGATGGCGCCTACGTCGCGTTCCCCGCCGACGAAATGCTGGCGATCATCTGCCTCGAGGCAACTCGGGCCGGTGCCTACGTGGTCGGCGAGGATCTCGGGACGGTGGCCGACGGCGTCCGCCAGACCCTCGCCCGGTGCAACATCGCGGGCACGCGCGTGCTGTGGTTCGAGCCTGAGCCGCCGAGCACATGGCCGATCGACTGCCTGGCCACTGTCACCACCCACGATCTGCCGACGATCACCGGCGTCTTTCACGAATCCGACGGTGATCCAGCGCAACACGCTCGACTCAGAATGATGACCGACGCCGAGACGTCACACGATGCGATCATCGCGGTCCACGACGCGCTGCTGAATTCGCCCGCCGCGCTTCGTCTTGTCTCCATGGACGACATCACCGGAGCAACGCACCGACCCAACCACCCGGGAACGACCGATCAGCCGAACTGGCGACGACGCTTACCCGTGTCAGTCGACAACATCGGTGTGGCCGAGTGAGTTGTGCCCGAGGTGGGACTCGAACCCACACGTCCTTTCGAACAAAGGATTTTGAGTCCTCCGCGTCTGCCATTCCGCCACTCGGGCGAGTGGAGCGATCAGCATACCCATTGGTAGCAAGACACGTCGACGTCAGAAGGTCTAGCCTCTGGCCAGCAACGGTCACACGAGGAGAACGAACACCCAACCATGCTTGCCTTCACCTTCCCCGGCCAGGGCTCACAACGGCCGGGCATGGGCCGTCCATGGGCCGACCACGAGAGTTGGGAACTGGTCGAAGAAGCTTCGGTGTACGCCGACCGCGATGTTGCCAGATTGCTGCTCGATGCCGATGCCGATGAGTTACGCGATACCCGCAATGCCCAACTGACCACATTCGTGTCCAGCCTGATGGTGCTCGATGCGGTCGAGCGCCTGGGGATCGAGCCAAGCTTCTGTGCCGGCCACAGCCTCGGCGAGTACACAGCCCTCACCGCGACAGGTGCGCTCAGCTTCGAAGACGGCGTTCGGCTCGTGTGCGAGCGTGCCGACGCGATGCATCAGGCGGGTCTCGACAACCCCGGCACGATGGCTGCGGTTCTCGGCTTGGAAGACGATCAGGTAGAAATCGCCTGCAGGCGAGCCGACAGCGACGTCTGGGTCGCCAATTTCAATGCGCCAGGCCAGGTGGTCATTGCCGGTTCGCCCGAAGGTGTCGCCGCCGCAGGCATCGTGGCCAAGGAACTCGGCGCCAAGAAAGTCATGCCGCTTCAAGTCAGTGGCGCATTCCATACCCCGTTCATGGCTCCAGCGCGAGACCGCCTTCGCAAGGCGATTTTCGACGCGAGTCCACGTGACACCGAGATTCCCGTTGTCTCCAACGTGGATGCCGCTCCCCACGACAACGGCCAGGCGTGGTCCAGCTTGCTCTCGGCGCAGCTCAGCAGCCCGGTTCGCTGGAAGCACTGCCTGCTCGCACTTGCAGACCTCGGGGTCTCCGGGTTTGCCGAACTCGGCCCTGGCGCAGTCCTCACCGGGATGGCCAAGCGCACAGTAGATTCCGCGCGCACGATTACGGTCTCGACGCCAGAGGAACTGGACAAGTTGATCGAATGGGTGAACGCGAGTTCTTCACGCGGTGCAGTGCAGATCGAGGGTGAGCACCTCTTTGCATCGGAACGACTCGTCGTCAGTCCAGCAGCGGGCGTCTTCACACCGCTTGCCGATATCGCCGATGGTGCCTCGATCACCGTCGGTACGGTGCTGGGCCACGTTGGCGACGCAGAGGTGAGATCCGCATTCGCCGGAGTCCTGCAGAGCTACATTGCGGTTCAGGGCGAACGTATCACTCTGCGCCAGCCGATCGCTTGGTTGAGGACGGTCTGACATGCCAAAGATTCCCGACGGTGTACGTGGCGCTGTGATCACCGGGTGGGGCTCCGCCCTGCCTCCGAAGATCCTCACCAATCACGATCTGGAGCAGATGTTCGACACGAACGATCAGTGGATCGTCGAACGCACTGGCATCTCCGAACGACACGTCGGCGGCACCACCGTTGGACTCTCGATCGAGTCCGGCCGACGAGCCATCGAAATGTCGGGGCTGAACCCGAGCGAGATCGACGGCCTCGTGCTTGCGACCACCACCCCGGACCGGACAGTTCCTTCATCGGCGGCAGCGGTGCAGCACGAACTCGGCCTCCGCTGCGGCGCATTCGATGTCACCGCCGCCTGTTCCGGATTCGTGTATGGCCTTGTCACGGCCCACGGCCTGATCGCGATGGGGGCCAAGAAGATCCTCTGCATCGGAACGGACACGCTTGCCCGGATCACCGACTGGACCGACCGCAACACCGCAATCCTGTTTGCTGACGGCTCGGGAGCGGTTGTCCTCGAAGCCGTCGAGACGGGCAACGCAGGGCAACTCCTTGGCTGGGATCTCGACGCTGATGGGAGCGCGGAGCGGTTCCTGTACGCAGAGACCGGCGGCTTCATCCAGATGGAGGGCAAGGAAGTCTTCCGCCGAGCTGTTCGGATCATGGTCGACTCGGCCACGAAGTCCATGAATCACGCGGGCGTGACGGCAGACCAGATCTCCTTGGTCGTGCCACATCAGGCAAACATTCGGATCATCGAGGCAGCCATGAGTCGGCTCGGAATGCCGATGGAAAAAGCGGCTGTGGTGCTGCAGTACACGGGCAACACGTCGTCGGCCTCAATCCCGCTGGCAATGAATGACGCGCTCGACGCCGGACGCGTGTCCACGGGAGACCTCGTCCTGCTCGTCGGCTTCGGGGCCGGAATGACGGCAGCGAGCGCGATCTTGCGATGGGGCGGCGGCGGGCAGTGAGCCGTACGGTTCTGATCACTGGCGGCTCGCGAGGGATCGGCCTTGCGTGCGCCCAACGTTTCGCAGCGCTGGGCGACAACGTCGTGGTGACGTTCAATAGTTCTCCCCCACCCGACGGACTCGCCGCAATCCGATGCGACGTCACGTCGGTTGCCGACGTCGATGCTGCATTCGCGTTCGCCGAAGAGCGGTTCGGACCGGTGCAGGTGTTGGTGTCCAATGCCGGCCGGACTCAGGACGGGCTGCTCCTGCGAATGAGCGAGGACGCGTTCACCAGCGTCGTCGACGCCAATCTCACCGCCGCCTACCGGGTGTCCAAGCGCGCTGCGCAGGGCATGCTGCGCGCCCGAGCCGGACGGATGATCTTCATGTCGTCGGTCGTTGGATTGCTCGGGTCCGCCGGGCAGGCGAACTATGCGGCAAGCAAGGCTGGACTGGTCGGCCTCGCTCGTTCCTTGGCCCGGGAACTCGGTTCACGCGGGATCACCGCCAACGTTGTCGCCCCAGGGCCGGTCGCCACCGATATGACAGCCGCGCTCGGCGACAAGCGGCTCGCTGAGTTGACCGCCGCCGTTCCGCTGGCGAGGATGGCGACCCCAGAAGAAATAGCTGCCGTCGTGGCCTTTCTGGCCTCCGACGACGCGGCCTACATCACCGGGGCAGTGATCCCGGTCGACGGTGGGCTCGGGATGGGCCATTAGGCCCGGAACGCGCAGCCGACCGAATACATGTCACGGATACCAAGCAACCATCTCAGCTACACCAAACAATTCTCAGCTACACCAAACAACTGGAGAAGAACAGTGGATCAGGAAAAGTTCGAGCGATTCAAGAAGTGTGCCGTCGACGTCTTGTCGGTTTCGGCCGACCAAGTCGTACCGGAGGCCAAGTTCGCCGACGATCTCGACGCCGACAGCCTCGACCTCGTCGAGTTGGTCATGGCGTTGGAGGAAGAATTCGGCGTCGAGGTCCCCGAAGAGGAACTTGAAGGCATCGACACCGTCGGCCAGGCATACGACCTGGTCGTCGGCAAACTCTGATGCAGGGGCGTGGGCGGCGCGTTGCCATCACCGGATTCGGAGTGGTTGCGCCGTGCGGGCTCGGCAAGGAAGCGTTCTGGCAGGGCCTCCTCGGCCCTGCCATCACGGGCACCAAGTCCGTGACGTTCACGGACTGGGATCCGAGTTCGTACTACGCGAGTCCGAAAGAGTCTCGGCGAGCCGATGCCGTCGAGCAGTTCGCAGTCGCATCGGCCATCGAGGCCTTCGATCATGCGGGCCGGCCCGACGTCGACCCGCGCCGATTCGGCGTGATCTACGGCACCGGCATCGGCGGTTTGCGGACATTGGAAGAGCAGGTCGAATTGCGTCTCGCCAAGGGAGAGAAGCGGGTATCGCCGTTTCTGGTCCCGATGATGATGGGCAACGCATCCGGCGCAGCGATCTCGATGCGATATGGCCTCCAGGGCCCGCTCGAGACGATTTGCACCGCATGTGCGGCCGCCACCCATGCAATTGGCTACGCAGCGCGCTTGATCGCTTGGGATCGCTGTGACGCCATGGTCACGGGTGGGTCAGAGGCCGCTGGGACGCTCACGTCGCTCGGAGGGTTCAACAACATGACAGCGTTGTCCAGCACGGGAAGTTCCAAGCCATTCGATGTCACGCGCGACGGCTTCGTCATGGGCGAAGGCTCGGCCACATTCATTCTCGAGGAATGGGAGCACGCCGTCGCCCGCGGCGCGACCATTTACGGAGAAATCCTCGGTGCCGCGAGCACGGCGGATGCTCACCACATCACTGCCCCTGCGCCAGGCGGAACCGGCGCGATCCATTGCATGGAACTTGCCCTCCTCGACGCCGAGCTTCAGCCGAGCGACATCCGACAGATCAATGCCCACGGAACTTCGACGCCGCTCAACGACGCAGCGGAAGCCCAGGCGGTCGAGGCGGTGTTCGGCGTCAATGGTCCGCCAATGGTGAGCACCAAGGGTGTCACAGGTCACGCATTGGGCGCTGCCGGAGCCCTGGAGGCAGCGGCCGTCCTGCTGTCGATGCAACATCGACTGATTCCGCCAACGGCGGGTACGACGTCGATTCCGGACGACATGCGTGTCGATCTCGTCATCGATGCCCCTCGCGAATGGATTCCCGGTCCAACGATTTCGAACAATTTCGGATTCGGCGGCCACAACGGATCGGTCATCATCGGGACCTCCTGAGAAATTGGGACCCTTGTCGCTCTGCGGGAGGTTGTTCCGTTCAAAGCCACATCGCAAAGCCTTGAGTTCAGGCGTCGACGAGTACGAACATCAATTCGCATTCGCACGCCGTGGCGCCGCCGACCAACGCTTTGCCCGTGCCCTTGCCTGCACGCGCTGACATCCGTCCCAGTTCGACGGACAGCTCGAGCGTGTCGCCAGGCACGACCTGACGGCGGAAGCGAGCACGGTCGAGGCCCCCGAACAATGGCAGCTTTCCGGCAAACCTCGGTTCGGTGAGCAACGCAATCGCGCCCATCTGTGCAATTGCCTCGCACATCAGCACGCCGGGCAGCGTGGGTCGGCCTGGGAAGTGGCCGCCAAAGAACCATTCATCTCCCCGGAGTTGCCACGTACCGGTCGCCCTGCTTCCGGGCTCCAGCGCTGTAATGGCGTCGACGAACAGGAACGGCGGCCGGTGGGCGATGATCTGCGACGGTTGCGGGAACTCATCCGGCAACGAAGTTCTCGGGCCAACATCACCGGGAGTGAGCATGAGACCGACCTTAGCGCCGGTCAAGCCGCCCCGTCGGATCGTCGTCGCGCTTCTTCGGGACGGCAAGGACACACACGGAGGGTGGTGTAATGACAGAGAGTGGTAAAGATTGAGAATATCTTTCGAACTCCGATCCTTGCGAATGGCTTCAGTCCGTGTTAGTAATACCTGCGTTGACAAGGCGCAATGCCTCCGCTTCTCGAAAGGAGCTCCCAAAATGCGTGGTCTCATCGTTCGTCCCTGCTGAGTATTTTCACTATGCGTGCCGAAAGCTTCACCGAAAGGAATATCACAATGCGTGGTCTCATCGTTCGTCCCTGCTGAAATCGTCAGTCCGTCCGCAATTCTCTCTGTTCGTGAAAGGAATATCACAATGCGTGGTCTCATCGTTCGCCCCTGCTGATTTGCTTTGCAATCCCAAATTTTTGACAACGTGATCTTCCTCGACTTTCAGCCATGCCGGGCTCGCTACACGGCTTGAGTGACGGCACTAAAATCGATGAAAATCAATCGTTGACCCGCCGACGAGGCCGAGCGTGGGCGTGATAGTGGTCGGGAATATTTCTCATCCGGTCGTCCACAAAGTGGTCGAACTGGAAATGCTCGGAGACGACGTCGTTGAGACGCGCGTGAAGGACTGCCTTCACCGCATCGGGCGGCACAGGATGATGGACCCTCCAGACGACCATTGGAACCGAACAGAATTCGCACTCCGCGATCCAGCACAAGTCATCGGCGTAATACCACGGCGTCATCTGGGCCGCCTCGCAGAGATCGCAGCCAGCAACCGGCTCTGCCATGGTGATCGAGTCGTCGACTTGTCGCTGCTGCATGTCCACTCGATCAGAATCAGTCATGGGTGGTTTGTACCCTGATTCCTGGATCGGCACGTGGATGGTCACTCGTGACCAAGCCTCAACAGACGTTTGCAGACACTCAGATTTGCTGACGCTTCGTTGACAAGAACAAACGCTCTAGTGCGCTGGCGCTCGCCGGCCGCTCACACAGTGATCGCGGCGCGAACCTCGGCGACGTACGTTCCAACTGCATCTGGGCCGTGATCCATCAGTCGCCGGACCACGCTCGCGCCTTGGATCACACCATCGGCAACGGCGCACGCCTCCCGAGCCTGGGCCGCATTGGACACTCCAACGCCGACCAGCACTGGCACATCGGTGACGGCTTTCAGCCGACGGGCAAGATTGGTGGCCGACTCGGCCAGTGACTGGCGCTCGCCGGTGACTCCAAGCAAACCAACGGAATACACGAAGCCTCTTGCGCGCGCTGCCACTCGCGGCAGACGCTCGTCTGGCGCTGTCGGTGCGGCAAGCATGACGGTCTCGATCCCCTCCGCGTCGGCGGCCGTACACCACGGACCCGATTCCTCAAGCGGTAGATCGGGCACGATCGCTGCGCAGATTCCCGCAGTTCTCAGTAGATGGGCGAAGCGCTCCGGTCCGGCGTGGTGGATTGTGTTGTAATAACACATCACTGCGAGTGGAATCTCGACGTCGAGGTCTCGAGCCTCGTCGAAGATCGTGTTGATGTTGACGCCGGCCTCGAGGGCGCGCTGCGACGCCTCCTGGATCACGGGTCCGTCCATAACAGGGTCTGAGAACGGCAGACCGATCTCGATCGCGTCAGCCCCAGCGGCCGCCGCAGCGCGGATTGCCTGCTGCCAGCCCTGCAGGCCACCCGTGATATACGGAACCAGCAGCTTGCGGCCAGCGGCCCTCTTCGCCCGAAACTCAGACTCCAGCCTGCCGTAGATGATCGCATCGGCGGCCATCAGCCGAGGATCTCCATCATTTGGTTGACATCTTTGTCGCCGCGTCCGGACAGGTTCATCAAGATTGTCGCGCCCTGCATCAATGGCGCCTCGCGAATGATCCATGCCAACGCATGAGCGCATTCCAACGCCGGGATGATGCCTTCGGATCGAGCCATCATCTGAAATGCGTCGATAACTTCTGCGTCGTTGACGCACGGGTACTCGGCTCGACCGATCGAGGCGAGATACGAATGCTCAGGACCAACGCCTGGATAGTCGAGACCAGCAGAGATCGACTGAGCTTCCTGGACCTGGCCGTACTCGTCCTGCATCAGATAACTACGCATCCCGTGGACGACCCCTGGCACTCCCCGTCCGACCGCCGCACCACCAGCCGGCTCCACACCGATCAGCCGAGCGGACGTGTCGACGAATCCGCTGAAGATGCCGATCGCGTTGGACCCGCCACCCACACATGCAACGACGAAATCGGGGTTGCCACCGAGTAGGTCGTTGCACTGCATGTGGGCTTCAGTTCCGACGACTCGGTGGAACTCGCGCACCATCCACGGATACGGGTGCGGACCCATCACCGAGCCGAGGCAGTAGTGGGTGTCGCCGACATTGGCAACCCAGTCTCTCATGGCTTCGTTGACTGCGTCCTTGAGCGTGCGACTTCCGCTGTTGACTGCTTCGACCTCGGACCCGAGCAGCTTCATCCGGAACACGTTGAGGGCTTGGCGATCCACGTCGACGGCGCCCATATAGACCTTGCAGCTCATACCCATCAGGGCCGCAGCCGTTGCGCTGGCGACGCCGTGCTGGCCCGCGCCAGTCTCCGCGACGATGCGAGTCTTGCCCATTCGCTTGGCGAGCAACGCTTGCCCGAGCACGTTGTTGATTTTGTGAGATCCGGTGTGGTTGAGGTCCTCTCGCTTCAGGATCAACCGCACGCCCAACGTCGCACTCAGGTTGTGACACTCGGTGATGATGCTCGGCCGCCCGGCGTACTCGCGCAGCAGGTGATCGAGTTCGCTTCGAAACGAAGGATCGGACCAAGCCTCGCGGAATGACGCCTCCAGCTCCTGGCAAGCAGGCACCAAGGTCTCGGGGACAAACCGTCCGCCGAACTCACCGAATCGTCCCGTTGCCGAGGGTTCAGTCATGATCGAGTCGATTGGTCCCTGCATCGGGCTTCCCTTCACTTCATTGGTCATTCGTCGTCTGCCCAGTCGTAGGGCATGTCGTCGGGTCCGACGTACTGGACGGGTGCCGCCCGGCGAGCCCGCTCGATGAATGCCTTGACCTTGAGCGCGTCCTTCCGGCCTGGCGACTTCTCCACACCACTCGACACATCGACACCCCATGGCTGAACCTGTTGAACGGCGGCTGCGACGTTGTCTGGGGTGAGTCCACCGGCCAAGATCAATCGTGGTCCTTCGGCGACCTCGTCAGCGAGCGACCAGTCGAACATCGTGCCTGAGCCAGGTGACGCTGCATCGACAAGGACGATGTCGGTGCCAAACGTGTCGGCTCGCCTGGCATCGACACTTCCGGCCGCAAACGCCTTGATCACCCAACGAACGTGGGCCGCCACCTCGGCGACGTCTGCGGCCGTCTCGTGACCATGCAGTTGGGCGGCCCGGACACCGGAACGATTCACGATGTCGATGACTCGGCTGGGGTGGTCATCCCGGAATACTCCGACCGTCAGGATCTCCGGCGGCAACCGTCGGGTGATGTCGTAGACCTGTTGAACGGCGATCTGGCGCGGTGATGGAGCGAAAACGAAACCAACTGCGTCTGCACCCATCGCCACTGCGAACAGGGCATCGTCTTCATTGGTGATACCGCAGATCTTGACGAACATCCCTACTGACCGTACCGTCTGAGCGCGCCAAGAGCCCGCTCTATATCGCTCGCCGTCACCAGCGTTTCACCCACCAGGACGGCGTCGTAGCCGGCGAGCCGCAACGCCCTCGTGTCTGTGGCATCGCGGACTCCGCTCTCTGCCACCTTGACGATCGAATCGGGGATGGCAGATGCCATCCTGACAGCCCGCTCGTGGTCGACTTTGAACGTGACCAGGTCTCGTTGGTTCACGCCGATGATCGAGGCGTTGGCGTCCAACGCGACGCGCAGCTCGACCTCGTCGTGGATCTCGACGAGCACTTCGAGGCCGATCCGTTCTGCCAATTCGTGGAGTTCGATCAGTTCGTTCGGTTCGAGAGCAGCGGCGATCAGCAACACGCAGTCGGCCCCCATCAAGCGGGCATCACAAACGTCACGCGGGTCGACAGTGAAATCCTTGCGCAGCACGGGTAGCGAGACAGCACTGCGGGCTGCCTGCAAATCGGCGATCGACCCGCCGAAGAATTCGACGTCGGTCAGTACCGAGAGCGCGGCAGCGCCGCCGCGCTCGTACGCCTTCGCCATCTCGACAGGATCCAGGTTCGTGTTCAGTGCACCCTTTGACGGCGACCGCCGCTTGATCTCGCTGATGACCGCAAGTTCTC
>JANOQU010000677.1:0-13220 GCA_031422355.1 Actinomycetes bacterium | reverse complement strand
AGACGTGTCTGCCGCGCCGTTCGCTGCGACGCTGGCGCCCTCGATTGCAAGGAATGCGTCGATCGCTGGGGCGCCCCCAAGGCCGGCGAGAAGCGCCTTGGCGCCCTCGATGTTCTTCGGCTCCGCTGCCATCATGAAGCCGTCGATCGGTGCGTCGAGTGCGTCGGCGCCAATTGCGGGATCGAGCTCCGGGAAGTTGAAGAAGTCGAGATCGTCGAGGTACTCGGCGTCGGTGGAGTTCGTTGCGACGAAGGTCCCGAGGAAGTACATCCCGGCTTCCTTCTTCTCCAATGCCGTCGCAGCTTCTTGCCACTCGCGGCCATTGGCGTTCTCCTGGTGGAACGGCAACAATGCAGCCCATGTCTCGAACACTGCCTTGGTCCGGTCGTCGGTCCAGCTCTCCTTGCCGGCCAGCAGATCGACGTGGTACTGGTAGCCGTTGACCCGCATGTTGAGAATGTCGAACGTTCCCTGCACTGGCCATTTGCCACCGTTGGCGTAGGCGAAGGGCACGATGCCGTCGGTCTGCATCTGGGTGGCGAGGGCCAGCAATTCGTCCTTGTTCGTCGGGATCGAGTAGCCCTTCTCCTCGAACAGGCTCTTGCGGTAGTGCACCGCCCATGGGTAGTAGTAGAACGGCACGAAGTACTGCTTGCCGTCGTTGCCGGTACTTGCGCTCTTGAAGCCCTCACCGAAATCACCGAGGCCTTCCCAGACATCGCTGACGTCGCCGACCAAGCCCTTTTCGGCGAAGAACCGCATCCGGTAGCCAGCGAACCAGCACAGAACATCGTCGGGCTGGGCGAGGTAGTTGGTGATGTTGTCCTGGAAGCCATTGTGGTCAGTTGTGTTGACCTTGACGTTCAAGCCGGTGGAGTCGATTGCTGCCTGGATGGCTTGCTTGGGCTTGTCGTCGCTGTAGTTCGAACCGAACGTCACTTCGCCGCCCGTCGGTGCCGCGGCGGTCGTCTCGGCAGGAGCGGCTGCCGTTGTCTCGGCCGTGGGCGCGGCGGTTGTTGCAGCGGTGGTGTCGGCAGGTGCCGCAGTCGTCGACTCGGCCTCCTTTTCGTCGCTGCCACAGGCAGCGAGCAGTGCAGAAAGGCTGACGGCTGCGCCGCCGGCCAAGAGTTGGCGACGGTTGAGCGCAAACCCGACGTCGCGTGGATGTGGCGAATGCTCGGTGTGACCGGACATGGTTCCCCCTGATTGTTGAACGGATACCTGCGGTTCGGATCGCAACGAGATGTTGAATCCAACTGAAGTGGACGAAATATGTCACGAACATGAACGGGATGTCAACACTTTCTCGGACAAATTGCAACATCTTCTCACCGTCGAGGGCGAAATCGAACAAAATCTCGTGGTCTGACGTTCGATTCTGTTGACTTTCCAATTTTGATCGGGCACAGTGGGCGCCGTGCCCGATGTCGAGAGTCAGACCAGCGAGTTGGACCAGATCGAGGTCGGCACGTCTCGGGTGCTTGCCCGGCAGCGCCACGAGGTGATTCTGAACGAGATCCGCCAACGCGGCGCCGTTCGCGTCACGGACCTCGCTGCCCAACTCGGCGTCAGTGACATGACGGTTCGTCGTGACCTCGATGTTCTGGACGAAGCCGGCTTGGTTGAAAAGGTGCACGGTGGCGCGACGGCGCTCGCCGATCGCAGCGCAGCGGAGCCAGGCTTTGCGGCCAAGTCACTGCGCAATACCAACGAGAAACTCGCGATCGCTCGGGCTGCGGCCACCCTTGTTCGGGCGGGCACCGCGATTGGCGTCACCGCTGGCACCACGACGTGGCAGCTTGCCTATCACCTGACCGACATTGCCGACTTGATCGTCGTGACGAACTCGATCCGTGTCGCAGAAGTGTTCCACCAGACACAACGCGCCGATCGAACTGTCATTCTGACGGGCGGTGTTCGTACGCCATCGGACGCACTTGTTGGCCCCGTCGCTGTGCAGGCGCTGAGGACTCTGCACTTCGATGCCGTCTTCATGGGAGTGCATGGGATGAGTGCCAAAGCGGGATTCACGACACCCAATCTGAACGAGGCGGAGACGAACCGCGCATTCGCCGAAGCCACCCAGCGGTTGGTAGTTCTCGCCGATCACACCAAGTGGAACGTCACTGGGCTCAGTTCGATTGGCCCGCTCCATGACGCCGACACCGTCGTGACTGACGCCGAAATAGCGCCGTCTGCGCTCGACACGCTCGAGGAGCATGTTGCGCGAGTCCTGATTGCCGACCCCAATGAGCCGGACCTCGCGTCCATCGATCTTCGGAGGAAGAACTGATGTCCACTGTCACTTTCAAGACCGCGAGCCGGGTGTATCAGGCCGGCCAGCGTCCAGCGGTCGACTCGCTCGACCTCGACATCGCGGACGGCGAGTTCCTCGTGCTGGTCGGTCCCTCTGGCTGCGGCAAGAGCACGACATTGCGAATGCTGGCCGGCTTGGAACCGATCGACGAGGGGTCCGTCTACATCGGCGACACCGACGTCACGATGTTGCCGCCGCGGCAACGCGACATCGCAATGGTCTTTCAGAGCTATGCGCTCTACCCGCACATGACGGTTGGCGAGAACATCGGGTTCCACCTCAAGATCAAGAAGGTGCCCAAAGCTGAGATTGCGGACCGCGTCAAGCAGGCAGCGAAATTGTTGGACCTCGAGGACTATCTGGATCGTAAGCCGGCCAAATTGTCCGGCGGTCAGCGTCAACGAGTTGCGATGGGTCGCGCCATCGTCCGTCAGCCGAAGGTGTTCTTGATGGACGAACCGCTGTCGAACCTTGATGCCAAGCTGCGGGTTCAGACCCGGACTCAGATTGCGGCATTGCAGCGGCGTCTCGGTGTGACCACGGTGTACGTCACCCATGATCAGGTCGAAGCAATGACGATGGGTGACCGTGTTGCGCTGTTGAAGGACGGGGTGCTCCAGCAGTGCGCGTCACCTCGTGAATTGTTCACTCGTCCGGTCAACCTCTTTGTAGCGGGCTTCATTGGCTCGCCGGCGATGAATCTCCTGCCAGCGACGCTGTCCGAGCAGGGCGCGACGTTTGGGGATCTCACGCTGGCGATGACCCCGGGTATGCGCGGCGCCGCCACGACTTCAGACGTCACCGTTGGTGTCAGACCGGAAGCGTTCCGGGTCGCCGAATCAGGCGGGCTGCAGGCAACCGTGACGACCGTCGAGGAGCTTGGCTCTGACGCCTTTCTGTATTGCACTGTGGACGGAGTCTCGGGGTTCGTGGTGGCCCGAGCGGAGGGCTTGAGCGGGACGCGACCAGGAGACACGGTTTCGCTGGTACCGGACGGCGAGGCACTGCATTTCTTCGACACGGCGTCCGGCTTACGGCTCGCGAACTGACGATGACAGCGGTCCACCAACACCATCGCGCCAACCCCGACGAGCGAATCGACCGGTACCTCGGCACCACAGTCCACGTCGTTGGTTCGCGTCAGGCTCGGCCGAACCTGCCAAGTGTCGGCTGTCCGTTTTGTCCGGGTGGCCTTGAGGCCCCAGAACCCTACGACGTCCGTTGGTTCGAGAACCGCTGGCCGGCGATGCCCGGTCAGCGCTGCGAGGTCGTTCTGTACACGCCTCGGCACGACGAAAATTTGTGGTCGCTCGGCGTCGATGGCGTCGGCAAGGTCATCGACTTGTGGACCGAACGCACCCGTGAACTCGGGTCCCGTGAGGATGTCGACTTCGTGCTCGTGTTCGAGAATCGTGGCGCGGAGGTTGGGGCGACCATTGCTCATCCTCACGGCCAGATCTACGCATACGACCACATTCCGGAGCGCCCCGGCCGACTGTTCGGATCTGGCTGGCAGCCCGACCTCGATCCCGGACAACGCGCGGTTGCGACCGTTGGCGATTGGCACGCGTACGTTCCATATGCGCCCACGTATCCGGTTGCGCTGACCCTTGCCCCGACCGAACGGGTGCCCGATATTGCGAGCCTGAGCGAACAGGGCCGGGCTGACCTCGCCGCGATGTTGGTCGACGTCTTCGAGCGGCTCGACCGGCTCTATGACCAGCCGCTTCCCTACATGATGTGGCTGATGCAGCGCCCTACGACATCGACTGCGTCCGTCGACTATCCCAACGCCTGGTTTCAGATCGAGATCGTCTCGCCATGGCGTGGCCCCGGGGTGTCACGGTTCATCGCGGCTGCCGAGGTGGCGTGCGGCGAGTACTTCAACCCAGTCAGTCCGGAGGACCTTGCTGATCGACTCCGGCTCCTCGCCCGATGACCATCAGACAGCGCTCAGAACGCACACGTGTCATCGCTCCGGGGCGGGTCAACCTGATCGGTGACCACACGGATTACACCGGCGGCCTGGTGATGCCGATGGCGATCGATCGATGGACCGAGATCTCCTTCGAGCCAGACCCACGGGTTGTGCTGACGTCAGCCGACGAGATGGAGCGAGCCGATTTGCCGACGTCGGTATTGGATCCGTCGAAGGTCCAGCCGGCCTGGGCCCGGTTCGTGGCAGGAGTGATCCATGAGGTGCGTCCGGCATTGGGCATACGCGGCGAGATCACCACGACGATCCCGATCGGAGCCGGACTCTCGAGTAGCGCCGCACTCGAAGTGGCGGTTGCGATTGCACTCGGTCACACGGGCGATGCGGTATCGCTCGCCCAGTTATGCCAGCGTGCCGAGCATCTCGCAGTCGGTGTGCCGAGCGGAATCATGGACCAGTTGTCGATCGCTGCTGGGTTGGCCGGTCATGCGCTGCTGATCGACTGTCATCAACTCACGGTGACACCGGCGCCGGTTCCTCCAGGCGTGGACGTGGTCGTCGAATTCATCACGGGCCGCCGATTGGTAGGTAGCCCCTACGCGGATCGCGTCGCCGAATGCGGGGCTGCGGAACGCGTCGTCGGGCCACTTCGCGACGCGACGCTGGCCGAGGTCGAACGGATCGACGACCCGCTGATCAGGGCGCGGGCGCGCCACGTCGTCTCCGAGAACGAACGAGTCCGCGAGTTTGCTGTCGCGCTCGCCGCTGGCGACATCTTCAGCGCCGGGCAGCTGATGGTGCAAAGCCATGCCAGCCTCCGCGATGACTACGACACGTCGACCGAAGCGATGGATGCAGCGGTGGATCGGGCGATGAAGACACCGGGCGTGTACGGCGCACGGATGACCGGTGGCGGATTCGGTGGATGCATCGTTGCGATCTGTGAGCCGGGTGCGTTGGCGAGTGGAAATGGTTGGGTCGTCAATGCAGTGGACGGCGCTGCAATCGTTGCGAATCACGAAAGGGACTGACACGATGTCGAACGAAATGAGCCTGCCCGCGACTGGGTTGCCGGCGATTGATTTGCTTCGGCCATGGACGGATCCGACGATCACCGAGATCGGTCGATTGGCGATGCACGTCCCGATCGAGGGATTGCCGAGGCGAAGCCTGGATGGTCAGTGGTCATTCCAACTGTTCGACAGCCCCGATCACGTCAGCGAGGCCGCGATCTCCGGACCGGCGCCCACCCTGCACGTTGCCGTGCCGGGGAGTTGGACCGTGCAGGGAGTGGGCGATCTCCCGCACTACACCAATGTCCAGATGCCGTTCGCTGGACCGCCGCCCCGGCTGCCCGAACGCAACCCCACCGGCGTTTACCGTCGTCAATTCGACGTAGCCAAGGATTGGCTCGCCGGTCAGGTCGTGTTGCATATCGGCGGCGCCGAGAGCGTCCACGCCATCTACGTCAACGGCACCTTTGCTGGCTACGGGACCGACAGCAGGCTGCCGAGCGAATACGACATCACCCGACATGTCCGACGGGGTCGCAACGAGTTGGCGATCGTCGTTGTGCGCTACAGCGCGAACAGCTACGTCGAGGACCAGGACCAGTGGTGGATGGCGGGCCTGCATCGAAGTGTCTTCGTCGAAGCTCGACCGTTGGTGTATATCGGTGACGTTGCATGTGCGACGTCCTTCGATCCGCTGAGCGGCACCGGGCTCGTTGCCGCGACGACGACGGTGACGTTCGTCTCCGCTCCCGATCGCGGGTACGTCGTGCGGTCAACTTTGGTCGGTCCGAATGGCCGCCGAGTCGGCACAGCCCGCAAGTCGCAAGTACCGGCCACGTTCGCCGCGCCGTACCGATTCACCGGTCATACCGTGGTGGAGTCCTGGCACCTGCCCACGGCCAAACCGTGGTCGGCCGAGCAACCCAACCTGTACGAGGTCATGATCGACCTGTTGTCACCGGATGGCGATGTCATCCACTCGACCAGCCAACGAATCGGCGTTCGAACCGTGCAGGTGAAGGACCGTCAGCTGCTCGTGAACGGCCAGCCGATCTGGATCTTCGGAGTGAACCGGCACGACCATCATCCCGACCGCGGCAAGGCGGTCACCGCCGAGGACATTCGCGCCGATCTGGTCGCGATGCGGGCCCACAACATCACGGCAGTCCGAACCTCGCACTACCCGAACGATTCGGTGTTCTACGACCTCTGCGACGAACTGGGCATGTATGTCGTTGACGAAGCCAACATCGAGAGTCACGCCTACAACACCAGCATCTGCGACGATCGCCGCTACCGCTCCGCATTCCTTGCTCGTGGATCGCGGATGGTCGAACGCGATAGGAACCACCCATCCGTCATCGTGTGGAGCCTTGGCAACGAGAGTGGCTACGGTGCCAATCACGACGCGCTGGCCGGTTGGATTCGATCGGTCGACCCGAGCCGACCGCTGCATTACGAGGGCGCGATCTTCCACGGTGATCGAGTTCGCGATGAGGCCGATCCGCAAGCCGGTGCTGACGCGGGCACGGTGTTGCCCGCTGGCGCGAACCGGCACTGGATCGGGGGCGGATTGGCGGCGAGCGACATCGTCTGTCCGATGTACTCCACGATCGAAGCCATCCAGCAATACGGGGCCCATGGCCTTGGATCGCGGCCGCTGATTCTTTGCGAGTACAGCCACGCGATGGGCAACTCGAACGGATCGCTGGCGGACTACTGGCACGTCATCACCACGACGCCGGGCCTTCAGGGTGGCTTCATCTGGGAGTGGAAGGACCATGGCCTGCGCCGGATCGGCACCGATGGCAAGCCGCGACTCGCATACGGAGGTGACTTCGGAGATGAACCAAACGACGGCAACTTCGTCGCTGACGGGCTGGTGTCTGCGGACCTCGTTGCGCACCCTGCAATGCACGAGGTCGCCTGGGTCTACCGTCCCATCGTCACCGAACTCGTCGGCGCACGCGCACGACGGCGGCTTCGGATCCGGAATCGCCAATCGTTCGCCGGACTGGACGGGTTCGTTGGCTCATGGGAACTCTGGTCGGGCGACTCGATCGCCGCGACGGGTCGGTTCCCGAAACTGGACGTGGCATCGCACGGCTCGATCGAGGTCGAACTACCGACCGCCGTTACCGCAGCTGTAACGTCCGCCGACGCAGGTGCGCAACGTCGCGAACTACTGCTGACCGTGCGCTGGCGCCTGCGACGCGACGCTTGGTTCGCCCCTGCGGGCCACCTGGTCGCAACCGATCAGGTGCAACTCGTCACACCGAAGCCGGCGTCGAAGCCGAAGTCGACGCCGAAGCCAGGGCCGAAGCCAAAGTCGGACGGCCGGAACGCCGACGGGCCCCGGTGCTTCATCGACGATCTGCTCGTGTCGCCGATCGAGTTGGCGCTGTGGCGGGCCCCTGTGGACAACGACGGCTTCAAACTGATGCCCGAACTCGCAGCCCGGATCAGGGTCGGCGGACATGGGCTGACGCAGTGGATCGAGGCCGGTCTCGATGCTCAGCCGTCCGACAGCCTCGTCCAACACGAGACGTGGCGAGACGTGTCGGCTGACGGCAATTCCGTGATCGTCCGTCACCTCGTCGACGTACCCGAACACCTTGCGGATCTGCCTCGAATCGGGGTCACGTTCGCACTGCCAGGTCGGTTCGATCGGCTGCAGTGGTTCGGGCGCGGCCCACACGAGAACTATCCGGACCGCAAGTCGTCGGCCACCATCGGCGTCTGGGATGGTGCCCCGGATCTGCCGCCATATCTCGTTCCCCAAGAGTTCGGCCTTCGTTGCGACTGCCGATGGTTCGACTGCATCGATCAGACCAGCGGACAGCGGCTGCGGATCGAGTCATTGCAACCGGCTGGGTTACACATCTCGGCGATCAACTTCTCGGCCGATGACTTGACCCGCGCCGCCAACGAAGCGGATCTGGTCGCCCGTGACGAGCTGGTGGTCCACATCGATGTTGCCCACCGGGGTCTCGGAACGGCGAGCTGTGGGCCCGACGTGCGCCCCGAATATCGGATTAGCAGCGGCAGATTCAGCTTCGCGTACCGGCTCTCGTTGTCGTAGGGGACATATCGGCGGCGCCCGAGCGATCAGGCTCCACTCTCGACGCTGGCACGAACCACGCCCTTGGTGCTGACACGTGCCACCCCTTGGAACACGACGGCACCGAGGGCGTGAAATGTCCTAGCGTCGCGGCCGCCTATGGCTCGAGATGGGCGAGGTCTCTCAAGGCGTAGCGGTGGTGTTCGAAGGACTCTTCGAACACCGTGTAGAAGCACTCGATCAGTGGCACCGTGCCGTTCTCTGTGACCTCGACCTCACGGGTGAACTCGGCGACCGAGAGACCGTCGATGTAGGCGCGCAATTGCGCGGCCTGCTCGTTGCGAACGCTGAGCACCTCGTCGAGGCTCGGACGGGCGTCGAGATCGAGGCCGGGCCAGCCGAGGTCACGTGACTCAGTGTGTGCCAGTCCCAGTTCGTGCAACGTGGTCTGGCCGAGCAGCGGCGCACTGAACCATTTGTCGACGCAGAAGACGAGATGCTGTTGGGTCTGGACGAAGGACCACTCACCTCCGACGGATACGTGCAGTTGCGCCTCGGTGAGAGTACGAGCGCGGTCGATCGTGGCCGCCCACGCCGCGTCGTGCGCGTCCAGCGCAGCACGCAGACCGGCGACGTCAGTCGGGCGCAACAGCGAGCGCAACGGATACCACGGGTCGTGCTCGTTGACGTAGGCGGTGACATCGACCCCGTTGACGACGAGTTTGTCGATCAAACCGTCGATGTCGACGTCGAAGAGCCAGACGTTCTTCATCCGGCCGCCGGTCAGGTTGATGTCGCGCAGCCTCGCGTTGGTCATATCGACACCCCAGAAGACCGCGCCGCTGAAATCCCTTCCCTCGAATACCTCGACCATCAGATCTCCTCGCACGTCTCGTGTCCGGCACGACCGTCAGCCACCGTCAGCCACCATTGTCGCGCAGCAGCTGGTTGACCCGTGCCGCCTGCAGGGTCTGGTGGTTGCGCTCCGGCAGACTCGGGGAGTCGCGAGCGGCCTCTGCAGCACCGGGCGCGTCAACGGACTCGGTAGATGGCAACGGTTCCTGCGACTGTTCGGACTGAATTCGAGACAATCCACGCCCACGTCGGTTGTTTGTCGCGCAATCCGTGCCAAAGCACCGACGTGGGCGCGAAATGTCTCAGTTGTCCTTGACACGACTGAACGCCGCCGAGTGGCGAGCCCCGAGAATCAGGCCGATTCGACGGTGGAATCGCGTCCTTGACCTGGATAGGGTATTCAACTTGTGTTCCAAGGGTCTTCGGACCTACGAAACCAAGCGTTCTCCAGCAACACCGAGACGAATAACCGCACAACCGAAGTCCGTGTGCGCCCGCCAGCTGGCAACAGCCAACGGGGGGAACCTCACGGCAACAACTTGATCTCAATGCTCCGTGGGCTGCGCCCTCGGAGCATTTGCGTGAATGGTGATCATCATCTCCTGGCAACCGGAGCGCTGACACCAGCCTCGTACCAACCAAGAACCCGCTCACACGGGTCCGGAACGAAAAGGCTGCCGCCATGGCACAACAAGCGATCGTCGGCGAAAAAGTCGGCATGACCCAGGTGTGGGCCGAGGACAACAAAATTGTCCCGGTCACCGTCTTGCGGGTCGAGCCGGCACGCGTCGTCCAAGTCAAGACAACCGAGCGCGATGGTTACACCGCCCTGCAGGTCACCTACGGCATCAAAGATGCCAAGAAGTTGACCAAGCCAGAGGCTGGCCACTTCGCCAAAGCCGGCGTCGCCGCTGGCCGCCGCTTGGTCGAACTGCGTCTCGAGAGCGTCGACGGTTTCTCTGTCGGCCAAGAGATCACGGTCGACACCCTGACCAAGGGCCAGAAGGTGGATGTCACCGCAGTCAGCCGCGGTAAGGGCACAGCTGGCGTCATGAAGCGTCACAACTTCAAGGGCCAAGGCGCCAGTCACGGTAACCACAAGCACCACCGTGCCCCCGGCTCGATTGGTTCCTGCAGCTACCCGGGTCGAGTGCTCAAGGGCCTCAAGATGGCTGGCCACATGGGTAACGAGCAGGTCACGACCCTGAATCTCGAAATCGTCGAAGCGGACCTCGAGCGGGGCCTGTTGCTCATCAAGGGTTCGGTTCCCGGCCCCAATGGTGGCGTCGTCATCGTCCGTAATGCAGTGAAGGAAAACTGACGTCATGGCTTCCGTAACTGTCCAATCCCTCACAGCCAAGCCCTCCAAGTCAGCGGCCAAGGGCGCCGGCGTCGAACTCGACGCAGACATGTTCGGCGTCCAGCCGAATGTCCCGGTCATGCACCAGGTGGTCACCGCTCAGTTGGCTCACCGTCGTGCCGGCACCCAGAGCACCAAGACCCGTGCCGAAGTCAGCGGCGGCGGCAAGAAGCCGTTCAAGCAGAAGGGCACCGGCAACGCCCGCCAGGGCTCGACTCGCGCCCCGCACTTCAGCGGTGGCGGCGTGGCCCTTGGGCCAAAGCCCCGCAAGTACAGCCAGAAGACTCCCAAGAAAATGATCAAACTCGCGTTGCGTTCCGCCCTGTCGGATCGCGCCAACGAGGGCAAGGTCGTCGTCATCGACAGTTGGGGCATCGACACACCAAGCACCAAGTCAGCCGTTGGCGCTCTCGCAACGCTGGGCCTGACGGGCTCGGTTTTGTTGGTCCACGGCCGTGAGGAAATCGCAATCGTCAAGAGCTTCCGCAACCTGTCGAATGTGCAGTTGATCGAGGTCGGCGAACTGAACGCCTACGACGTGCTCTGCAACGACACGATCGTGTTCACCACGGCCAATCTGCCCACCGGCGCACCGATTGACTCCGCCGATGGCGAGCGGGCGACATTCGCCAAGAGCGCCGAAGCCAATGTCGAAGGGCCCTACGGCGCTGGCAGCCATGCCGTCGCCGACGATGGTTCAGAGCCCAAGGGCTTCGACATCAAGGGCAACGCCCAGTCGATGCTTTACCACACGCCCGGCAGCCGCTACTACAGCCAGACGATCGCCGAAGTGTGGTTCTCCACCGAGGAAGCAGCCGAAGCAGCGGGCTTCTCCAAGCCAGGCGCGCAGGCCGCCGCCGAAGATGCCGACGATGCCGAAGAGAGCACCGACGCCAGCACCGAAGAGAGCAAGGACGAGTCATGAAAGACCCACGCGACATCATCATCGCCCCGGTGGTCTCGGAGAAGAGCTACGCGCTCATCGAGCAGAGCGTCTACACGTTCATCGTGCACCCGAGCGCCAGCAAGCCTGAGATCCACGATGCCGTCGAAGCCATCTGGGGAGTCAAGGTCACCAAGGTCAACACCCTCAACCGGGTCGGCAAAGTCACTCGCGCCCGCAAGAGCAACCGCAACGGTAAGAAGCCCGACACCAAGCGGGCAATCGTCACCCTGGCGGCGGGCAACGACATCCCGCTGTTCGAGAACTGAGAAGGCAATGGCTATTCGTTCACGCAAACCAACCAGCGCCGGTCGTCGTTTCCAGACGTCGCCCGACTTCTCCGAGGTCACGAAGTCGACCCCCGAGAAGTCACTGCTCGCACCTCGCTCTCGCAGCGGCGGTCGCAACGTGCATGGCCGCAAGACCTCGCGCCACATCGGCGGCGGGCACAAGCGCCAGTACCGGATCATCGATTTCAAGCGCACCAAGGATGGCGTCATCGCCAAGGTCGCTGCGATCGAGTACGACCCCAACCGCACCTGTCGAATCGCTCTGTTGCACTATGCCGATGGCGAGAAGGCCTACATCCTTGCCCCCAAGAACCTCAGCGTGGGCGATCATGTCCAAAGCGGTCAGGGCAGCGATGTCAAGCCGGGCAACGCCATGCCGATGCGCTACATGCCAGTTGGAACCGTCATCCACAACGTCGAACTGCGCCCCGGTGGCGGCGGCAAGATGGCCCGCTCGGCGGGAATGGCTGTCCAATTGGTCGCCAAGGATGGCCAATTCGCGACGGTCCGCTTGCCCAGTACCGAGATGCGCCGGGTGCTCATCGATTGCCGCGCAACCGTTGGCGAAGTCGGGAACTCAGAGCACGAACTCGTGACGATCGGCAAAGCCGGCCGTAATCGTTGGAAGGGCATCCGCCCCCAGACCCGTGGTGTCGCCATGAACCCGGTCGACCACCCGTTGGGTGGTGGCGAAGGCCGCACATCCGGCGGTCGCCCGCCCGTGTCCCCGTGGGGCAAGCCAGAGGGTCGTACTCGCAACAAGAAGAAGGCGTCGCAGGACCTCATCGTTCGCCGCCGCCGTACCAGCAAGGGTCGGAGGTAATCATGTCCCGCAGCCTCAAGAAGGGTCCGTTCGTCGACGACCATCTGCTGAAGAAGGTCGATGTGATGAACGCCGCGAACGACAAGAAGGTCATCAAGACCTGGTCGCGTCGCAGCACCATCATCCCCGACATGGTCGGGCACACCATTGCCGTTCACGACGGCCGCAAGCACGTCCCGGTCTATGTCACCGAATCCATGGTCGGCCACAAGTTGGGCGAGTTCTCGCCGACGCGTACGTTCAAGTACCACGCTGGCCAGGAGAAGAATTCGAAGGGTCGCCGCTGATGACCGGTCCAAAGCTCAACGAGAAGAACTTCGTCGCCGGCGAGAAGGCCGGTACGAAGGCTGCCGCGCTGTATGTACGCAGCTCCGCCAGTAAAGCGCGTCTCGTGCTCAACATCATCCGTGGCCTCCCGGTCAAGCAGGCCGACGAAGTGCTGCAGTTCACCGACAAGGGCATTGCGGTCACGGTCCGCAAGGTTCTGGCCAGCGCCGTGGCCAACGCCCAGCACAACGATCAGCAGGATCCCGAAGAACTCTTCGTCAAGGCGTGCTTCGCCGACGAGGGCCCGACGATGAAGCGTTTCACCCCCCGTGCCCGTGGTCGCGCCGGTGCCATC
>JANOQU010000676.1:0-1813 GCA_031422355.1 Actinomycetes bacterium | reverse complement strand
GACGCAGTCTCGGGCGTTGCTGCCGGTCGGGCTGGCAACTTCTCATTGGTTCTCGGTATCGATCGCGGGAGCGCTCGAGCCTCGTTGCTTGCCAACGGCGCTGATCTGGTCGTCAACGATCTCGCCGAAACACTGCGGAGCGGAGCTCATTCATGAAGTCTCATACGACGCCTCGGTCCCTCGCCCAGCATCGGTTTCCGGTCGATCCTTGGCGCCTCGTCGAGCGAGAGTTCGATGCGTCGGACCTGGGACTGACCGAGACGCTGTTCGCGGTCGCTAACGGCTATCTCGGAATGCGAGCCAACCCCGAAGAAGGCCGCACAGCACATCAACACGGAACGTTCCTCAACGGTTTTCATGAGACGTGGCCGATCCAACACGCCGAGGAAGCCTTCGGATTCGCGAAGACCGGCCAAACGATTGTCAACGTTCCTGACGCGAAGTTGATCAAGCTGTTCGTCGACGACGAACCGCTATTGCTCGATATTGCAGAGACCAACGGCTACGAGCGCGTCATCGACTTCCGCACCGGCGTGATGAGCCGAGAAATGATCTGGAACACTGCGTCGGGCAAGAGGGTCAAGGTTCGATCGGCTCGGTTGGTCAGCCTGGTCCATCGACACTTGGCGATGCTGACCTTTGAGGTCACCATGCTCGACACCGCGGCGCCGGTCGTGATCTCGTCGCAGTTACTCAATCGTCAGGACATCACCGACGAGTACGAGGCCTCGGTTGCCGCCATGGGCCTCGACCCACGTCGCAGCAAGGGGTTTGGTCATCGGGTACTCATACCCAGCTTTCATCGCGAGCGCGACGGGGAGGCGCTTCTCGGGTACCGGTGTGCAAATAGTGGCATGACGATGGCGTGCGGCTATCGCCACGTCGTGGAGTGTTCGACGCCGTATCGGACCGAAACCGAGGTTTCGAGCAACGCCGCCAAGACCATCGTCACCGTCAGAGCAGAGCCTGGTGAAACGATCCGGATCACAAAGTTCGTGTCGTATCACTCGTCGAAGCAAACACCCCCGGCCGAACTTGCCGACCGTTGCTCGCGATCGCTGGCTCGGGCCGTAGATGAGGGTCCGGCACAAATGCTGGCCGACCAGGCGGACTGGCTGCACGACTACTGGGAACGAAGCGACATCGAAATTCACGGGGACGAATTCGCCCAGCAGGCAATCCGTTGGAATCTCTTCCAACTGGCTCAGGCGAGTGCTCGCACGCAGGAGCAGGGCATCGCCGCCAAAGCCGTGACGGCCGCCGGCTACGAGGGGCATTACTTCTGGGACACCGAGATCTACATCGTTCCGTTCCTGGCCTACACCAGTCCTGAGACTGCCAAGCGGTTGATGAGATTCCGGTGGCACATGCTGGCCAGCGCCCGCCAGCGCGCTGTCGAACTCAACCAGCGCGGGGCGCTGTATCCGTGGCGCACGATCAACGGTGAAGAGGCGTCGGCCTACTATGCCGCTGGGACAGCGCAGTACCACATCAATGCGGCTGTTGCGCTCGCCCTCAAGCGCTACCTCGACGCCAGCGGCGACGTGGAATTCCTCGCGGCCGAAGGCGCCGAAATTCTCGTCGAGACCGCCCGGATGTGGGAGGACCTCGGCTTTTATGCCGTCAACGGTGAGAAGGTCTTTCACATTCATGGTGTCACCGGACCCGATGAGTACACCACCGTCGTCAACGACAACCTCTACACGAACGTCATGGCCCGATTCAACCTTCGCTACGCCGCCCGCGTGGTCGAAAGTCTGCAGGAGTGGAACCCCGAGGCACATGCTGCCTTGGTCCGCCGTTTGGATCTCGA
>JANOQU010000675.1:0-9176 GCA_031422355.1 Actinomycetes bacterium | reverse complement strand
GCCGTGGGTGAGGTGATCGTCGGGTGTCCAGGCCCAGGCATCGGCCAGGCCGTCGAGGTCATTGGCGATCGCCCGCCGAGAAAGGATCGCTCCCTTGGGCAGCCCCGTTGTGCCAGACGTGTACATCACCAGCGCCGGTGCATCGCTGTTGTTCGGAGTTCCCACCGTCTGGTCCCGTGTGTGTGCAGACGAGACATCGGCGCGCGCACTTCGGTCTGCGCGCCTTCTGGTGTCCGGTAGTGCCCCACTACCGGTGTCTGTGTTTGAGCAACTCGTTGCGCTTACCGGACAACCTCCTGTCGAACGCTACGGAATGACCGAGACGTTGATCACCCTCAGCACCCGCTTCGTGGGTGAACGCCGGCCGGGATGGGTTGGCGAACCCATCGCTGGCGTGCAATCACGGATCGTTGCCGATGACGGGAGCGCCGCAGCGAACGACGGCGAGACCGTGGGCGGATTGCAGATTCGCGGGTCGACGATGTTCGATGGCTATCTGTCCGGCGGCTCGCCAGGCGATTTCACGAGCGACGGCTGGTTCGTCACAGGGGATGCGGCCGCCATCGATGCAGAAGGTTTTCATCGAATCGTCGGCCGGGCATCGGTCGACATCATCAAGACGGGGGGATTCAAGGTGGGTGCTGGTGAGGTCGAATCGGTCTTGCTCGATCATCCGGCCGTGGCCGAGGCGGCCGTGATCGGTATCTCCGACATTGATCTCGGCCAGCGTGTGGTTGCGTTCGTCGTGACCAGCGATGCGGTGACCACGGCCACGCTGTTCGCATTCGTCGCCGAACACCTCACAAGCCATAAGCGTCCTCGCGAGATCAGGGTCGTCGAGTCACTCCCCCGTAACGCGATGGGCAAGGTCCTCAAAGCCCGCCTCATCGCCGACGGCTGAGAGAGGCTGAGCACCGCAGATCCAATTGCGTCGTACGCCCGAAGCCGGGCAACTGTTCACGAGACGAATCGGTATCCGTGTCCGCGCTCAGTCCGAATCCGCAGCGGGCGGGCCGGGTCGGGCTCGATGTGGTTGCGGAGCCGGTAGATGTGCTCGGTCACGGTGGCCTCGTTCTGCCAGGCCCTTGATGAGTGCCAGACGTGATGGAGGAGTTCCTCGCGGGTGAACGTCTCGTTGGGATGCGTTGCGAGGTATGCGAGCAGTTCGAATTCTTTGGCGGTGAGGCGGAGGTCGCGCCCGGCGATCCAGGCCTTGCGGGCGTGCAGGCCGATGTCGAGTGTGTCGAACCGGAGTAGGTCTCTGAGGTCGCGGGGTCCGCATCGGCGTTTGCCACTACCGATGGCGATTTGCACAATTGCGGTCCCGATCTCACATTGCTCGGGTTGGTGAAGCGGGTCCTGGCGGGCGGGACCCTCGGAGACAGACAGCCGTTCCGAATCGCGGACCCATTGCAGAGCGTCGGCGGGGTGAAGAGCTCGACTCCACAGAAATCCTTGTCCATTGGTGCATCCAAGAGCTCGCAAGGTGTCGAGTTGTCGGGTCGACTCGATGCCTTCGGCGACAGTGGCGAGTTCGAGACTGTTGGCGAGGGTGATGATCGCGCGAATGATCGAGGTGCTATCACGCGCCGCATTGAGCGCGCTGACGAACGAACGGTCGATCTTGATGGTGTCGACCGTGAGGCGGCTGAGGTAGCTGAGCGATGAGTAGCCGGTTCCGAAGTCGTCGATGCTGATCTTGACGCCGAGGGAATGGAGGTCGGCGATGGTTTGTCGGCCGTGGTCGATCCGGTCCATCAGAACGCTTTCGGTTATTTCCAGGTGCACGAGTTCGGGAGGTATGCCAAGTCGTTCGATGGCGTGACTGACCCGAGACGGCAGGTGAGCCTGGGAGAGTTGTTGGGCCGAGAGATTGATCGACATCCAGAGATCGGCTGGCACACATGGGTCGAGTCGCCAATCTGCGAGTTGTTGCAGGGCCGTGTCGATGACCCACGATCCGATGGGAACGACGAGCCTGTGGGATTCTGCGATCGGAATGAACTCAGTCGGCGAGATCGATCCGAGGTCGGGATGAGTCCATCGCAACAGTGCCTCGAAACCGACGGTTCTTAGGCTCGCGAGGTGGACGACCGGTTGATATTCGAGGCGGAATTCATTCCGAGCGAGGGCAAGAGGAAGTGCGGCAATGATGCGGCGTCGTCGGCATACTCGTGCTCGTGCGCTGTCATCGAGGACGACTACCCGGTCGCCGCCATCTCGTTTAGCTTCCTGCATCGCCGCGTCGGCGTCGACGAGCATTGACTCGGGTGAGTCGTCGGCGGTGCTCGTTGTCACCCCGACACTGAACGACCGTCGGGGATGCGAGATGTCGTCGCCGTCGTCAGACGGTGACCCGCTGAGGAGGTCTTTGAGGGTCCGACCGAATTCGCAAGCATTGCTGGCGCGCACTGCCGCGTGGCGAGCGACGATGAATTCGTCGTGTCGAAGGCGGCCGACGAGATCACCGGGTTCGGTCTCTGCTCTGAGTCGTGCAGCGAGGGAGCGAAGTGCTTCGTCGCCCGCCGCTGAGCCGCGGCTGTCGTAGATTTGGCGGAAATTGTCGATGCCGATGACCGCGACCATCACGTGATCGTCAAGGCCAACAGTCGCGAGGCTCCGTTGCAGGCTGGCGTGAAGGCTTGCCGGGTTGGGGAGTCCGGTGAGCCAATCATGTGTTGCCTGGAACGCGAGGGCTTCGTCGGCATCGTGGCGTTCGGTGATGTCAAGGACGGTGCCTGCAACGACGTGAGTACTCGGCTTGACCAGCGTGTCGCCCTGGGTTCGAACCCAGCGGACCTCACCGGTTGGGCGAATGATGCGATATTCGAGTTCGCATGGTTCGCGGCCGGCGATGGCTTGATCGAGCATCGATTTGAGCGCATCGCGGTCGTCGGGGTGGACGACGTCGAGGGCCTTGGAACCAACGGAAATGGGAACGCCGAGGATTCGGCAGAGTTCGTCGGACCGTGAAATGTCGCCCGTCGCAAGATCGATTTCGAAACTTCCGATTCGTGCGGCCGATTGAGCGTCGGCGAGGCGACGCCGGTCTCGTTCGACTCGCTCGAGCAGGACGACTCGTTCGGTCACATCGTGAAGGTTGCCGATGATGCATCCGACGGCAGGGTCGTCAAGAAGGTTTGTGGCGATTTCTTCGATCCAGCGAATTTGGCCGTCGGCGCCGAAGACGCGGAAATCTATCCGGACACGATCTCCAGTGTTTGGAATCGACCTGAATGCGGCGACCGCGGTTGCTCGATCGTCTGGATGGATCAAGTCCACTCCGTAACGGCCGACGAGGTCTCCCGGCCGGACACCGAGCAGGTGGGTGCACGCCGGACTGGCCCATTCGATCGTTCCATCCACAGCTTGAAAAAGGATCAATTCGTTTGTATTCGTCAACGCTGCGGCGGCCCGATTGCGTTCACCCGATTGCCTCCCGACGGGAACCCGCTCACGTCGCGGAAACCGATAGTCGACATCCGTCCGTTCTCGTTCGCCGCTGCGGACTTGACGCGACCGAGCACTACGTCGATCAACCGTTGCCGACGATCGCTCGATGTCACTGACCGATTCGCTCTTTTGACGCATGCTCGTTCCGCCTCACCCGTGGTTGCTCAAACCACTATCAGCGACGGCTGCACCTCGTATCCACCCACTTGGGCGAGATCAACAACACACCTAGGCGAAGCGACAATCCGTCTAGCTATAGCGAGTGCGAGAGGACGCGGTTGAGCAGGTCAGGCGGGACCCGAGCTGGAAGGTGGCCGAGCAGCCGGCCCACCTCGGCAAAGGCGAGGTCCGGTACCGTAGCGATCACGTCGTCCTCTGGGTCACAGCGCCACGTCCCGTCGCCGAACACCATCAGCGATTCGGCATGGCCCTCGACATCACGAGTTGCGATTCGCCACGCCGGTCGCAGCTTCGTTCGACGAAACAGCGATCCGCCCGAAATGCTCACCTCGACATTCGGCGGAGTCCGTTGCGCCATGAATCGCTCATGTGCCAATGCAACGAATCGTGCCGGGCCACGTTTCAAGTCGTCGTCACGCAGTTCGAACCCGCCGGCGGCGACAGCGCACTGGCGGCTGAATAGATCGTCCGGAAGCCCGCGTAGCCCAACCACACCGTTGGATGCTGCTCTCCCATAAACGGATCGTGCGTGGTCGACGACGTGGAGGGCACAACGAACATTTCCATCCGACGTCGATGGCAAGACGGGCCAATGCCCGAGCACGCCTCCCACATCAGTCAAGAACCCTTCGAGCAGATGATCCGCCGACGCCATCGCGTGGGAGAGACAGAGCGCGCCCCGGCAATCGAAGCAACGAAGTGTCGCCTGCATCCCGCATGTGCATGTCTTCGAAAGGGTCATGCCAACGGCCTATCGGCGACGAGTCCTCGAATGACCTCATCGGGCAGCAAGGTACCTCAACTTTGATCAACGCGCCTCGGCGGCGAGCCCAAACAGTCGATCCCTTGACGAGCGGTCGGATCGGCCGTTCGGATTGAGAGGACGTTCAATGACAGACCACGCAGTCGACATCCGACGCCAACGGTCGCGAAGAGTTTTGAGTGCCCGCAGGCCCCGTGTGAGATTCCTGCTCCTCGGTGTTCTCGCCGCACTCACCGCCGTCGCCAACCCGATCGCGGGATCTTCGGCGACAGCGTCACCAGGCCTTCTTCCTGCTATTCGGCTTGGCGTGTCCACCGTTTTACCACCTCGCGAATCTCTTGATTCCAATGTCGCCGACACGCTTGCCGCAGCTTCGGTGCGGACACCAGGCTGCACGGCAACCTGGATCAGAACTTCTCTGGTCACTGCGACCCACTGCTTTCCCGGATCCGAATATTCGTCGACTGGTGACATCGCGATAGCTGGCGCCGCAGTCGAATGGGCGGATCCCGAAGTCATTCCGGATGGGGCCCAGGTGTTCATGATCGCGTTCCCTCGATCAGCGCCCGGACCGCAGAACTTCGTCCTCGCATCGCTGGGCCTCCACGTTCTGCAAAACGGCCAAACCGTGCTCATGGCGGTGGGCTCTGGCACTCCGTGCGGACCCGGTTCCTCCGGCGCTGTTGGTTGGTTGACCGTCGACAACGTGCTGACCCCCATCGGCCCGCTCTCGGTCTACTCCGTTGACCCGAAAGTCACCGGATTACCCAGCGGTCAATTCGTCTGCGGCTTTGCGGTTGCAGGCGTGTGATGTCCTCACCATCGCCAAAAGTACGTGACGAACACCGTCGCCAGCACGGCGACAGCCGTGACGATCGGCAAGGGGGACTGGTCCGCGACCGAAAGGTCGACAGCGTGGGATCTGCACTCAAGACACATCGCAATCGCCTACCCGCTTTCTGCGCTGGCCAGACCGGACTGGACCTCACTAGATGGATCGTCGCTTCGCATGGACGTGTTGTCGCTATGCCTCAGATGCGGGCTCATCGGCGAAGAGTCGCTGATAGTGAATAGGCGAGCACGGGAGGGCGGGATGGGCAAGCTTCGAAATCGTAACTTTGCACACGTGCAAGAGCGGATGGCAGCCGCATCGACGGACCAGTCGCCCGTAGCCCTCATTGGATCGAGCGCGCACGGTGCAATTACCTCGTGGAATCGTGCCGCGTCGTCGTTGCTCGGTTGGAGGTTCGTCGACGTCGTCGACCGTCGACTGATCGACGTTTTGGGTTGCGACGTCGTGTCTCGATCACGTGACTGTTCTGGCGTGACTCGAGTTCGGGCTCACGTGGCGTCGGCGAGTGGCCTCAAGCTAGAGGTCGACGTCATCGTCGAAGGAGGGGCGAGCCACTCACTGACGTCCACGGAATGCGTTGTTGCGCTGGTTCCCGTCCCGGCGAGATCTTCATCGTTGGACGCTGGGTCCGGTCCTGCAATCGACAGTTGGTCCCACGCTGCCGAGATCATCAAAGGCATCGGCGGGGTCGTGCAGTGTGTCTCGATGGGCCTCGTCGGCGTCGAAGCGATCAATCGCGGGTACAGCCGCTCGACTGGTGATGCGGTGCTCCGTGAAATCGCGGGGCGTATCGAAGTCGAAGTCGGCCGCCGCGGGCGTGTGTTGCGCATCGGAGGCAATCAGTTCGCCGTTGTGGCGCCTGCTGACGGCGAACTCGATGCCGCCCTGCTCGTGGAGCGCGTCTCGCAGCCGGTCCAGACTCGACTCGGAAGGGTCAGGATAGGGGGCTACGCCGGCTTGAGCATCGGGGACTCCGGCTCGGGTCTGGTGCTGTTGGACCGCGCTGACGCGTCGATGCGGCGCGCCCAGTCTCGCGGGATCGGGTCGATCGAATGCCTCACGGTCGACGGTCATCAGATCGGTCCGAGACATTCTCGTCTGAACAGCTTGCTGATCGATGCCATCGCTCGACGGGAAATCACCGTGGCGTTCCAGCCGGTGGTCGAGTTGGCCACCGGCCGGATCATCGAATTCGAAGCATTGGCGCGCTGGAAATCGAAAGAGATCGGCGACGTCGATCCCGCCGAATTCATCGAGGCTGCGGAGGACGCAGGCCTCATCCATGACTTGGGCCAGATCGTGCTCGAGAGGAGTCTCGACGTGGTTCGGGCCGAAGTCCGAGCCCGACGGTGGGGCAGCTATCGAGTCTCGGTCAGCGTCTCTGCTGTGCAGTTGACACACCCGGACCTGCCGACCCGTGTCCTCGAAGCACTCTCCTCTCGCCAACTCGAGGGAGGGGTTCTTCAACTGGAATTGACCGAGACCCGGCAGGTGCCCGACATTGCATTCGCGTCGGCACAACTCTGCGAACTTCGCAAGCATGGTGTTCGCATCGCCATCGACGATTTTGGTACCGGCTGCGCCAACATGTCCTACCTTCGGGACCTCCCAGTCGACGCAGTCAAGATCGATGGTCGATTCGTTGCCGGAATGTGTAGTTCTCGATCCGACACCGCAGTTATCCGATCGATCGTCTCGTTGGCGGCTGACCTACAGATCGATGTGATCGCCAATGGTGTCGAGACGGCCGATCAACATCTGGCTCTGACCCGCGTTGGATGCTCAGTTGGACAGGGAACTCTGTATTCATCAGACCGGCAGGCGAATCACCTATTCGACGCTGTCACACTGCCCGAACGCCGACAGAGCTCGGCCTTTCCGTACCCTGCCGACGAGACGAGAAGGCTCGCTGCGCTGCACTCCGCCGACATTCTCGATACCCCTGCTGAAGACGTGTACGACGACATCGTGAGAGCCGCTGCCGATCTGTGCGGAACGCCTGTCTCGCTGGTCAGCTTGATCGACGAGGACCGACAGTGGTTCAAAGCCAAGGTTGGCATCGACGCTGACGAAACGTCGCGAGATGTGGCCTTTTGTGCGCATGCGATCTGTTCGGACGCACTCATGGAGGTTCCCGACGCTCGCTACGACGATCGGTTCGCGTCGAATCCCTTGGTGATCGACGATCCGAGCGTGCGGTTCTACGCCGGCGCGCCGCTTCGGGCCGCAGCGGGATACAGCTATGGCACCCTTTGTGTCATCGACACCGTTCCGCGGGTCCTTTCCGCTGAGCAGCGTCGCGGGCTCTCTCGGCTCGCCCGCCAGGTGACGGTGCTCCTCGAGCTCCGCGAATCGGTCAACCACCTGAGCCACGCGTACGGCGAGCTCGAGCTCGCCCACCACGAACGAGACGAAGTCGAGGCGCGCTTGCGATACCAGGCGCATCATGATGCCCTCACCGCGTTGCCCAACCGAGCGTTGTTGATGGAACGCATCGAGACGGCGTTTGCCACAAGCCGGGCAACCGGCCAGCTCGTTGCCATGCTGATCTGTGACCTCGACGACTTCAAGCTCGTCAATGACGGTCTCGGACACCCGGCCGGCGACCAACTCCTGATCGAAATCGCACATCGGCTGCGGAGTTGCGTTCGCGACAACGACACTGTCGCCCGTTTCGGGGGCGACGAGTTTGTCGTCTTGGTCAACAACGCCGACCAAGATTTGGTCGTCAAGCTCGCCACGCGAATCCTCCACGAGATGGCCGTTCCGATGACGATCGGCGGCCGACACGACTTCAGACCGGCGATCTCGATCGGTGTTGCCTTTCTCACGCCCGGCATCACCGGTGACGAACTGCTCAGCAACGCGGACGCCGCCATGTACCAGGCCAAGTCGATGGGTGGCGGACAGATGTGCCTCTTCGATGCGGCGGTTCGGGCCGACGTCGTCGACCGGCTGACCATCACGACCGACCTGCGAACTGCGGTGACAAACGACGAACTGTTCTGTCTCCACCAACCCGAGATCGATCTCCTCACCGGCGACCTGTTCGGCCTCGAGTCGTTGGTCAGGTGGCAGCACCCCACCCGCGGGATTTTGTTGCCGGACCAATTCGTGCCCATCCTCGAAGCGTCAAACGGCACCGGCGCCTTGTTCGAGCGGGTCCTGCATCTCACCCTGGCCGCTCAAGCTCGATGGGCCGCCGGGTTGGGTCACCGACCAGCTGTTGCGGTCAACCTGTCCGCACGACAGTTGCACGATGCTGATCTCGTCGACACGATTTGCACCGCGTTGGCACTCTTCCAGGCGCCCCCTGAGTCGCTCTGGCTCGAGGTCACCGAAACGGCATTGGCATCGGGCTCGCCACTCGACACACTCCAGGAAATTCAACGGACCGGCGTCCATCTGGCCATCGACGATTTCGGCGTCGGCTGGTCGTCGATGGCACGACTGTCGAGCTTCCCGTGGGATCTCCTGAAGATCGACCGCTCCTTCATCTCGCCGCTCGGGCATACAGACAATGCGCAACATGTGGTCGGAGGAATCATCTCGCTCGCCCACTCGATGGGAATGCGGACCTCGGCCGAAGGGGTGGAGACGATGGAGCAACTGCATCGCCTGCGCGACTTCGGTTGCGACATCGTGCAGGGTTATCTCATCGATCGGCCGCTGCCCGCGAGTGAGGCGTCGGAGCGGATGTCAATGCTGGCCGGACCGGACGAGACATCCGCACGCATCGGTTGGAACGCCCCATCTGGCCCGTCTGCTCACGGGGCTCTCAACGCGTTCAACAGTTCTTCTTGAGAATGAACGCCCACGAGTTGATACACCTGCGCAAGATGGTTCCGAACCGTCGACCGGCTGATGTACAGCGCCGAGGCAATTGACGCCACCCGCTGGCCCCGAGCGAGTCGCTCGACGATGTCG
>JANOQU010000674.1:0-3795 GCA_031422355.1 Actinomycetes bacterium | reverse complement strand
CGGCCGAGGGGCCAGATGGCGAAGCCGGCTATCTCATCAACGGCGTCAAGACATGGTGCACCTTCGCTGCCCGAGCAGACGTCTTGATGCTGCTTGCCCGCACCGACCCTGAGCGGGCAAAGACCCACCGTGGACTGAGCGTTTTCATTGTTGCCAAGCCGCGAGGCGATGCTCACGGTTTCGAGTTCGCCCAGGATCAACGCCCCGACGGTACGGCCGGCCGGATGGAAGGTCGACCGATCGACACGATCGGCTATCGCGGGATGCACAGCTACGAGGTCGCGCTCGAGAACTGGTGGGTTCCCGCCGAAAATCTGATCGGCGAGGAAGCTGGCAGAGGCAAGGGCTTCTACTACCAGATGGAAGGTTTCGAGAACGGCAGGCTGCAGACCGCCGCCCGGGCCGTTGGCGTCATGCAGGCGTCGTACGAAGCAGCGCTCGAGTACGCCAACAACCGCAATGTTTTTGGCAGCAACATCATGGAGTACCAGTTGACCCAGGCCAAGCTCGGCCGGATGGCCGTCCTGATCCAGGCCGGCCGTCAATTCTCGTACCACGTCGCCACGCTGATGGGCAAAGGCGAAGGCGCGCTGGAAGCCAGCATGGTCAAGGCCTACGTCTGCAAGGCCGCCGAGTGGGTCAGCCGCGAAGCGATGCAGATCCATGGCGGCTACGGCTACGCGGAGGAGTACAGCGTCAGCCGACTCTTCGTCGACGCGCGGGTGCTCAGCATCTTCGAAGGCGCCGACGAGACCCTCTGCCTGAAGGTAATTTCGCGCCGCCTGATCGAAGCGTCCGCCACCACCTGACCAATACTCGGTGACCGAAGGCTGGGTGATCAGACGGCTGGGTGATCAGTTGAGGAGATCGCTGAGCGATCGGATCCGGTCGAAGTCCGCATTGGGATGATCGTTGTAGGGGTCGAGCAGAATCGGATGTAGACCAGCCGAACGACCACCGACGATGTCCATCGTGACCGAATCGCCCACGTAGGCAATCCTCGATCGCTCGCACTCGGCGAAGTGCCGCAATGCGAATTCGAAGATTTGCGGGTCTGGTTTGGACACACCGACCAGGTGGCTGTCGACGATCACTCGAACGTTCGTGAGTGGACCATCGCCGACCTGACACACGCCCGATCGTGCCAGGACTTCCTCGATCTGCCCACTGGCATTCGACACGACGCCGATCGGCATCCCGCCCGATGCGAGGGCGGCAAGCGTCTCAGCAGATTCGGGGATCGGCCAACGCCACGTCGAGGCGTTTCTGGTGCGCCCAAGCACCGCTGCGGCGTAGTGGACATCGCTCGTCTCCACACCGATCGACTCGCAGTACGCAAGGTCATACTCATGCCAGAAAGTCTCACCAGCACCGGCCGCGGACTTCACAGCCATCCCGTGATAGTGCGCTCTGACGTGAGCGTCGATTGAGGGGTTACCCCCGTATGGGGCCAACAGCGGACCGAGAACGGTCGGATCGGGGAGCAGCAAGATGCCTCCGGCGTCGAACAGGATTGCATCGAAGCGGGCGTCGGCGAGGTACGTCACGGCGTCGCAGACTACTCGCGGCAACTGAACGAGCGCTGTTGACGGCTGAGGCTCCCTGCCGTCGCCGCGGCGGATTCGATGCAATGACCGCCAACTCGCGAAGTACGACGTTTCCGTGATCTGGGATGGCTCCAACTAAGGTTCCGAAACGTGCGTAGTCCACGTGATTTCTTCAAGCCATTGGCCGTCGGTGCCCCTGAACCGCTCCGCGAGATCCCGTTTCGACCGAGCCGAGTGATCCACTTCTTCCCGCCCCAGAACGCGAAGTTGGTCGCCAAACTGCCCGAGATCGTGCCGACCGTGGACATCTTGCTCGGCAACCTCGAGGATGCAATTCCGATGTCTGACAAACAGGCAGCGCGCGACGGACTGGTCGGAGTTGCCAAGAATCTCAACATGGGCACGACGCAACTCTGGACTCGCGTCAACAGCCTCGACTCACCGTGGGGGCTCGACGATCTGACCACGTTGGTGACCGAGATCGGCGACAAGTTGGACGTCATCATGATCCCCAAGGTCGAAGGGGCAGAAGACATCCACTATGTCGATCGCCTCCTCGCCCAACTGGAGGCCAAGGCCGGCCTGACCAAGCCGCTGCTCGTCCACGCGATCCTGGAGACCGCACGAGGGATGGTGAACATCGAAGAGATCTGCGGTGCGTCCCCGCGGATGCAGGGGCTGTCTCTCGGGCCTGCGGATCTGGCCGCGAATCGGCGGATGAAGACAACTCGCGTCGGCGGCGGCCACCCCGATTACGTCGTTCGCGTCGACCAGTCGACGACCGATCCCGACACGCCGAGAGCGACGTTTCAGCAGGATCTCTGGCACTACACGATCGCCCGAATGGTCGACGCATGCGCGATGCACGGGATCCTTCCTTTCTACGGCCCGTTCGGCGATATCAAAGATGTCGTTGCATGCGAGGATCAGTTCCGCAACGCCTACCTGCTTGGTTGCGTCGGCGCGTGGAGTTTGCATCCGGCCCAGATCGAGATTGCCAAGCGGGTCTTCAGTCCTCGTCCGTCGGATGTCACCCAGGCCCAGCGAGTGGTCGATGCAATGGGCGACGGCACCGGAGCCGTGATGCTGGACGGCAAAATGGAAGACGACGCTTCGGTCAAGCAGTGCAAAGTCGTCTTGCAGTTGGCTCATGATCTCGCAGATCGCGATCCCGAACTCGCCGCCGCATATGGATTCTGAGGTCACACCGATGACAACTGACGACACTCTCCGCCCGCGGCGTTCCGTGCTGTATATGCCTGCAGCCAACGAGCGAGCCCTCGAAAAGGCGAAGTCGATCGCCGCGGACGCGATCATCTTCGATCTCGAAGACGCTGTGGCCCCCGATGCCAAGGTGGACGCCAGAGCAAACGCCGTGGCGGCAGCGTCATCGGGCGAGTACGGCGGCCGGGAGTTGACCATCCGCTGCAACGGCCTCGACACTGAGTGGGGCACAGATGACCTCGCTGCAGCCGCGATGTCGGGCGCAGCCGCCGTAGTGATTCCCAAGGTTGCCTCCGTTGCGACGCTGGACATGGTTTCCCGGATGCTGGACGCTGCGGGCGCCCCGGGCTCGATGACGATCTGGGCGATGATCGAGACGCCTACGGCGATCTTCGATGTTCGGGCGATCGTTGCCCACTCACGAGTGTCAACGCTCGTGATGGGCACCAACGACCTCGCCCGCGAGCTACGCGCCAGCCTGGTCCCTGGCCGTCATCCGTTGGTGGCTCACCTCGCCACGGCTCTTGCGGCGGCACGCGAGGCGGGCAAGATCATCGTCGACGGCGTGTTCAACGACGTCAAGGATCTCGACGGTTTCCGCAGTGAATGCGTGCAGGGCGCCGAGATGGGTTTCGACGGCAAGACCCTGATTCATCCCGGCCAGGTCGACATCGCGAACGAAGTCTGGGCACCGACCGACGACGAGGTCAGCCACGCCCGACGGGTGATCGAGGCGTTCGACGAGGGTCTCCGCGAAGGTCGTGGCGTAGTCACGGTCGATGGTCGGATGATCGAGAACCTGCATGTCGCAAGCGCCCGCAGGGCAATTGCGACTGCGGATGCCATTGCCGCGATGCGCTGATCCCACCTGCCCGTCTACAGCGTCGTGCGGAACAACTCCAGAACCCGCGCCCATGCCGTTGCCGAGGCTTCCGGGGCATACACCTCCGGGCGGGTGTCGTTGAAGAACGCATGATCGACGTCGGGATAGACGTGCAACGTGGCGTCCTTGCCCAGATCGCGC
>JANOQU010000673.1:0-1760 GCA_031422355.1 Actinomycetes bacterium | reverse complement strand
CCGAATTCGTTGGGTGTGATGATCCGGCCGAGCTTCTGATATTCACGGCGGATGCCGTGGATCACATGAGCCATTGCCAGCGGCGTATCGGCGTCGGCGGCCGCGAATGCCGCGGTCAGCGCTGAGGTGCGAATGGAACCTCCAGCGAAGCGGAAGCGTTGCGCCAGGAACTCGAAGTCGATCTCGCCGAGCGGGGCGGTCTCGGGGAACGACGACTTCCAGATCGAGAGCCGCTCGGCCTCTTCCGGCATCGGGAATTCGACCGAGACATGAATACGGCGCATGAATGCCGGGTCGATGTTGCCCGACAGGTTCGACGTCAGCACGACGAGACCGTCGTAGCTCTCCAACCGTTGCAGCAGATAGCTGGTCTCGATGTTGGCGTAGCGATCCTGGGCGTCGGTCACCTTGGTGCGCTTGCCGAACACGGCGTCGGCCTCGTCGAACACCAGCACCACGCCGCCGCCCTCGGCAGCGCTGAAGACTCGTTCGAGATTCTTCTCGGTTTCACCGATGTACTTGCTGACCAACGCCGAGAGGTCGATCTTGAACATGTCGAGGCCAAGCTCGCCGGCGATGATCTCCGCCGACATGGTTTTGCCGGTGCCTGACGGCCCGGCGAACAGCGCCAGCACCCCGGCCGACGGAACCGGCTTGAAGCCCCAATCCTCGAAAACCAATGAGCGGTGGCGGACGCGAACGATGACCTCGCGAACTTGTGCGAGTCGGTCTGGGGCGAGAACGAGTTCGTCCCACGTGCGCCGTGGCCGGACCCGCCGGGCAAGCTTGTCCAACTCTCCGCTCGCCAACCGGCGAACGGCATCGGCTGCATTGATGCTTCCGTGGCGCGACAACAGGTACAGCTGGTTCGGCTTGAGCCGATGACCGACTGGCACCTCGCCGAGCACGCGATGAACCTCTTCGTCGTCGAGCGGGCCGTCGTCGACTTCGTCCTCGACGAACGCAACCGGAGGCAGGTCGTCGAGATTGATAGGAAACCGAGTCGAGATGATCCACGACACCGTCGACGCCCGCTCGACCCATCGGCGGATGTCGGCCGACATCTCGTCGATTTCCAGCGCAATTGCGGCTCGGCGACACAGCGCGGACCGCACGAGCGCTGCCCACTGGGAGTCCGACACGGGTTCAGGACTGCCGATCAAACGGCTCGTACCAACAAGGCGACTTGCGGACTGCAGCCGTCGAATTCGGTCGAGGCCGTGGACAAGGGTCAGGTGTGGCGCCTTGCCGAGCGGCTCGCCCGCATACTCCATTGCATCGAGGGGTAGGTCATGATCGCGGGACTGATCGCCGATCAAAAACCATTGGACCGATGCGGCGACCGTGACCGCCAGCGAACCCGGAAGTGCTCCAGTCGCGATATCGACCAGACAAGAGCGGCGCAGGACTGAGTCCGGCGCCAGCGCTTCGATCACGCCGTCATCGCGCCCGATCAGCATCGGCAGGCTGGCGATCATCACGCCGCGCACCGACACGTCATCCTGGACGTAGCCAACCAGCCGTAGCCGAATCGGATCCCATCCAACGGCTGTCAGGAATGCGAGCACTTCGACCGCGACTTTGTCGAGACCGGCAGCTTCGACCAGGGAGGCGAACGGGTCGTTCGGTTGTGCCGTGTGCAGCGCCGAGCGCGCTGCTTCGACGGCACGATTCAGATTCGCGGATGCATTGATCGTCGGCGTCGTCGCCCGAGCGAGCGGTAGTTCGGCCAGCAACCGATTGAGGTCGGAGTCCTCGAC
>JANOQU010000672.1:0-4248 GCA_031422355.1 Actinomycetes bacterium | reverse complement strand
AAGCGGATGATCCTGCAGATGAGTGGCTCTGAGTCGCCCCAGCACCGCGATCCGGGAAGCGTTGCGGTGCATCTCTCGGCGGCGCGCTCCGGAGTGGCGATGGTTCGCGTACACGACGTGGCGATGCACAGAGAAGCGTTGGCTGTCGACCGAACCCTGCGCGGCTCGCCTTGACTCAACTCAGGCCCACCGTCCGGCTCGATGACCTGAGTTCGGACCACCCCTCGTCGTGGGAGTTCCATCACATCAGTGCGCACGGTCGCGCCGAGCATCTCGATGACGTCATCCCGCAGCTCGCGGCTGGCGAAGTGCGGGCAAACGTCCACGGCGAGTGGGTGGTGTTCGTTGTCGCCTACGAAGCCGCAGCCGCATTCGACGTTGCAATGCGTACCAAAGCCGTGCCGCCGCTCGGCACTCCATTCGTGTGGTGGGCGTCGTTCGCCGAACGCCACGTCGCGCCACCCATCGATGCTGTGCCGACCACTGTGGTCGATCGCCACCGATCATCGAACACGGTCGAGTACCCGGTTGCAGTCGAGGTCATACGTGACCGGATTCAGCTCGGCGACGTCTATCAGGTCAACATGACCGATCGTTTTCGCGGCACGTTCGAGGGTGATCCGTTCGACGTCTATGCGGGTCTGATCGGCGTGCAGTCGTGCTCACACGGTGCATTTCTCGACATGGGCGAGCGGGTCGTCGCGTCGGCCTCGCCCGAATTGTTCTTTCGGGTCGATGGGGACACGATCAGCTGCCGGCCGATGAAGGGCACTGCGCCCAGACATCCGCGTCCAGATATCGATCGCTCGGTCGGAGCCGCGCTCTCGTGCTCGGCCAAGGACCAAGCCGAGAACGTGATGATCGTCGATCTCCTGCGCAACGACTTGTCGCGGGTCAGTGTGATCGGGTCGGTCGAAGTGCCCGAGCTGTTCTGTCTCGAGCGTTACGAGACTGTTTGGCAGTTGACATCCACAGTCCGTGCCCAGCTGTTGCCCGGCCTCAGCCTGACTGATCTCCTCTCGGCATTGTTCCCGTGCGGCTCGATCACCGGAGCACCCAAGATCGCAGCGATGCGAATCATCGACGAACTCGAAGCTGAACCAAGGGGCCTCTACTGTGGAGCGATCGGCGTGCTCGCTCCACTCGGTCACGAGCCACGGATCGAATGCTCGGTACCGATTCGCACCGCCGTTCTGGATCCAGCGACCAAGTCGTTCGTGTACGGCGCCGGCGGTGGCATCACGTGGTCGTCCGAGCCAAGCGCGGAAGACGACGAGGTTCGTCACAAAGCTCGGATCCTCACCCGATCACGTCGACAGTTCAAACTGTTCGAGACCCTGCGGCTGGACGGCGGTGGTCCACTGCATCTGGACGAGCACCTCGACCGGCTAGAGCAGTCGGCCGACTGGTTCGGGTTCATCTTCGACCGATCGGCGATCCAACGAGCCACCGGTTCGGCGAAGTCTGTCGAAACCGAGCGGATGAAAATTCTGCTCGCGCCGGATGGGAGTTGGTCGATCGAACGCGAGCCACTGACCGAGACCACGGCAAGTCGAAGTGAATCCCCGGTGCTCCTCGCAATCGACACCGAGACAACCCAGTCCGATGATCCGTTCTGCTGCCATAAGACAACGTTTCGTCGGCACTACCTCGAAGCCATTGCCCGCCACCCCGGCGTCGATGACGTGGTGATGGTCAACGAGTTCGGTCACGCGATCGAGACGACGATCGCCAACCTCGCCTACAGACTCGGTGAGCAATGGTTCGTCCCGCCGCTCAGCGACGGCGGTCTCGCAGGTATTGGTCGACGAGTCGCGCTCCGCGATGGTTCGATTCAGGAGCGCTCCATCGCAGCAGTCGATCTGGCGGTCTGCGACGAACTGGCTGTCGTCAACGATCTTCGGGGCTGGCGCACCGCACGACTCCCTGTCCGCTAGCGACCTCAGACGTTGGCAACCGTGTAGGCCGCCCCGTTCCAGTAATCACGATGGACAGCGATCCTGCCGTCTCGGAGTTGGCCAACCGAGACCCCACGAATGTTCATTGGCTGCATGATCCACTCGATCGCATAGGCCTCGCCGTTGTCGTGGCCGCGCACGAACTCAAAGCGGGCGTCGGGAACATTGCGAAACGAGGCCTCGACGAACTTGCGCATCTGACGAATTCCCTCCGCTCCATGTCCAATCGTGGTGTCTTCGAAGATGCAGTCGTCGGTGAACCAATCGAGGACCTTCTCGACATCAAGCGTGTCCCAACTGGCCAGGTATGCCTCGTACCACGTTGTCATTTCGCTTCCCCTCTCTCGATCCGTATGTGCGCGTCGTCGTCAGAGGTTGTCAGTGAGCGCCGATCGAATCCGAGCAGCCGCAGCCTCCAACGCAAGCGGATCGACGGAACGAGCAGCGTTCGCGAACGACAGTTGGCCCATGTCATTGGTCGGGATCAGATGAATGTGGGCATGGGGCACTTCATAACCGGCGATGATCATCCCGACTCGTTCGCAACCGAATGCTCGGCGCTGGGCAAGTCCAATCAGATGGCAGACCGCGAACAGGTGAGCGATTAACTCTGAGCTGCCATCGACCCAGTGATCGACCTCTTCGATCGGTACGACGAGCACATGTCCCTCGGCCATTGGATTGATCGACATGAACACCACGCAGAGGTCGTCGCGGTGGACGAACGTGCCGGGGATCTTGCCCTCGATGATCATGGTGAAGATGGTCATAGGCCCGACTGTATGCGGATGTACGCTGCCACGGTGGCGTCGGAGCAGGTCCCGAAAACGAGTGAAGAGGTCGCATCCGATAGTGGTGTGAGCGACCGGATCTTCACGATTCCAAATGTGATGTCGATGGTTCGCCTCGCTTGTATCCCGCTCTTTCTCTATCTGTTGTTCGGTCGCGACAATCGGGCAGGTGCCGCGTGGTTGCTCGGTAGTCTCGGCGCTACCGATTGGATCGACGGCTACGTTGCCCGCCGGTTCAACCAGGTCAGCGAACTCGGCAAGATTCTCGACCCGACCGCCGATCGGTTGATGTTCATCGTCGGCCTCGGAGGGATGATCATCGACCGGGCCGGTCCGGTGTGGTTCTACTGGCTGGTCGTGATTCGAGAGGTGCTGTTCGGCGGGGCTGTTGCGTTTGCCACCCTCGCTGGGATGAAGCGATTCGACGTGACGTATTTGGGAAAGCTCGCCACCTTCTTACTGATGTTCACGTTGCCGGGCCTACTGATCGGCTCGTCGGACCTGTGGTTGAACAGGCCCTTCGAGATCGCAGCATGGATTCTCGGGATCCCAGGCATCGTCCTCAGCTATTGGACTGCGGTGACCTACATACCCGTGATCCGCAGGAATCTCATCGACGGCCGACGCGAGCGGGCGTCGTTGGATGCAACGAGTCGAACATGACCGAGTGGCAGTCATGAGAGGCATCGGGCCGTAGCCGTGAAGGCCGTCATCATGGCTGGCGGAGAGGGGAGCAGGCTGCGCCCGCTGACCTCGAATGCGCCCAAGCCGATGTTGACGATTGCCAACGTGCCGATGATGGAGCACGTCATCAACTTGCTGCGAATGCACGGGTTCGACGAAATCGTGGTGACCGTTGCATTCCTTGCGAACGCGATCAAGACGTACTTCGGTGATGGCAGCGAGTTCGGTGTCCATCTGAGTTATACCCACGAATCCGTGCCCCTGGGCACGGCCGGCAGCGTCGGAAATGCCAGGCATCTACTGGACGAACGGTTCCTCGTCATCTCTGGCGACGTCATCACCGACATCGACCTTGGCGCGCTCGTCCGATTCCACGACGACCGCGGCGCACTGGCAACGATTGCGCTGACATCGGTCGAGAATCCACTCGACTTCGGGATCGTGATCACCCGTGAAGACGGGACAGTCGAACGATTCCTCGAAAAGCCGACGTGGGGACAGGTGTTCAGCGACACCATCAATACGGGAATCTACGTGCTCGAGCCGTCGATCTTCGACCACATTCCTGCCGGACGATCGGTTGATTTCAGCAACGAGGTGTTCCCGAAGTTGCTCCTCGATGGTGGTGCACTGTTCGGCGCGACGGCCGTTGGCTACTGGGAGGACGTCGGAACGCTCGACGCATACCTACGCGCTCACAAAGACGTGCTCGACGAGAAGGTGCGAGTCGCGATTCCGGGGTTCCGGATCGACAACAGAGTCTGGCTCGGCGAAGGTGCCGAGATATCGCCGAACGCGTCGATCGCCGGCCCAGC
>JANOQU010000671.1:0-2428 GCA_031422355.1 Actinomycetes bacterium | reverse complement strand
TGGTCACGACGGTGTACCACGAGGCAGTCCCGGGTCATCACTTGCAGATGGGTCGAGTCAAGGTTTTGGCTGATCGGCTCTGTCGTTATCGGAGAAACACCGCGGTGTCCGGACACATCGAAGGCTGGGCGCTGTATGCCGAGCGACTGATGGACGAGATCGGGATGTACGACGGCGATCCTGCCGGACGGCTGGGTTTTCTCTCGTTCCAGGCGCTGCGCGCGGCACGTGTGGTGATCGACATCGGGCTGCATCTGGAGTTCCCAATTCCAGCAGGCGAGCAGCACGGGGGCCAGCCGTGGACGGTCGACATCGCCCGCTCGATGCTGATCGACCGCGTCGGGCTGTCGCCGGCGTTCGCGTTCAGCGAAGTCGACCGCTATCTCGGCTGGCCCGCCCAGGCCATCTGCTACAAGCTCGGAGAACGAGAGTGGCTGGCAGCCCGAGCCGAGGCGATGGTGCGTGAGGGCGCAAGCTTCGACCTCAAGGCCTGGCACACCGCCGCGCTTGACCTGGGCTCACTCGGCCTAGGCCAACTGCGTCGCGAACTGGCGGCGTGATCACCGTCGGCTCTTGAGTCCAGCGGAATACGATGCGAAAATGGTCGGGATGGAACTTCGCCAAGACAACTCGCTCGATCTCGAGCTGGCGCTCGGGTTCGCCAAGATCGCCCGGCTGCTGTCAACCGAGGTCGACGAGGATTCCGTCTACAAACGGGTCGTTGACATGGCACTCGACGCCGTGGACGGTGTGGACCATGCAGGCATCTTCGTCGTCGAGGCGGGCAAAGTTCGCGGCAAGGCCATCTCGGACGAGTTCGTGGCCGAGATCGATTCGATCCAGTTGGAATCAGGAGAGGGGCCGTGCCTCGACGCAATGCTCGATCCGAATGTCACCTACTGCTGCGCGTCAGACCTGTCGATTGCGATCGAATGGCCGGTGTTCGGCCCCCGCGCCTGTGGCGCAGGCCTGCGGAGCGTGCTCAGTCTTCGCCTGTTCGCCAATCGACCGGTGGCACTCAACCTGTACGGCCGGCTGCCAGCGGCATTCGGAGCAGTCGACAGGTCCAAGGCCCTCATTCTCGCCAGCCATGCGGGGACTGCACTGCAGGTAGTGGAGGCCAGAGCGACCGAACTGAAGCGGAGCCAGGACCTGCAGGAGGGCCTGGCGATGCGCAGTGTGATCGGACAGGCACAGGGCATTTTGATGGAACGGGAACGGATCACCGCCGAGCAGGCGTTCGACGTATTGCGGCGAGCCTCCCAGGATCTCAACCTCAAATTGCGCGATGTCGCTCAGCGACTCGTCGACACCGGCGAGTCCCCACTGTTGGGTGCAGTGACGTCGACGGGCTGAATTTTGGGCCACGCCCGCGTTTGAACATCGACGGCCGCGGGTAGCTTTTCAGGTGCCTTCTACAGCGAGGGCTTTCTCCACGATTCGCGTAGAAAGCCCCGGTTTGGCATGTCCCTTTCAGACAACCCCGACGAGTTCCTGCCCGGCGAGTTCCGGGTCGAATTCCTTGATCGCACAGCGGTGGATGGCGCCGACACCGTTCGAATCACGGTGTCCGGAGAACTTGATCTGGCAACCGGGCCGACATTGTTACGGTACCTCGACCACAACGCGCAACTCCACGCTTCGCCGACCGCCGAACTGGTTGTCGACCTGGCCTAGCTGGAATTCATCGACGCAGCCGGTGCCCGTGCATTGATCCGCGCAGCAGCCGGGCGATCTGTGCGGCTGATCAACATCTCGCGACCAGTACGTCGGTTCTTCGACCTCACAGGACTCCCCGACACCATGAACCTCCACTCTGTCGACTCATCGTGAGCTGCGCAGCGGCGCGGCGCCCCGTTTCGTTTTGGAACATTTCACGCCCTTGGTCCTGCGGCGTGCCAAGGGGTGGCACGGGTCGGCACCGAGGGCGCGGAATGTGTCACGGCTCGCTCTACATCCGCGCCGCGACATCGAGCGGTCAGAGCCAGCCGGACTTCTTGAACGTGCGATGCAGTGCTGCGCACGCACCGATCATGATTGCGAGCGCGATCGGGTAGCCCCATCGCGACTCCAGCTCCGGCATGTGCTCGAAGTTCATCCCGTAGATACCGGCCAGCATTGTCGGCACGGCGGCGATGGCAACCCACGCAGAGATCTTGCGCATGTCTTCGTTCTGTCGAATCGATACACGCGTCAGGTTGGCAGCGAGGATGTTCGACAACAGGTCATGAACCGTGCTCACACGCTGAACGACGAACGACAGATGGTCGTGGGCGTCACGGAAATACTGGCGGAGATCTTCGGTGACCACTTCGAATCGGCGACTGGAGAGCGCGTCGAGCGGCCCGAGCAGGGGCGTTAGCGCGTCCTGCAGCAGCAATACCGTCCTCATCAGACCATAGATCCGCTCGACCGGGTTTTGGCCGAG
>JANOQU010000670.1:0-3605 GCA_031422355.1 Actinomycetes bacterium | reverse complement strand
CGCCAATGATCGACGAGCTTGTGCCGGGCCACTCCGATCAGCCATGCCCCATCTACGACATTGCCAGCCGCGACATGACGTGCAGCGGCAATGAACACCTCCTGAGTCAGATCTTCCGCCGCAGCCCAGTCACCGATACGGCTGGCGAGATATGAATACACATCGGTCACCGTGCGCTCATAGAGACTCACGAATCCCCACCGATCCCCCTCCGGGACCGTTGTCGTCACCTCCATGTCGCGCATCACCCTTACATCGTTGCGGATTTCGCGTTTCCGCCGGTCCGAGCTGAAAGCCCGCGAAATCTTCACGACCTCGACCAGCGCCTCAGCTGGAACGGAACGCACCTACTCAACTCACACGGCACCTACAACAGGAGTGTCGAGGTGCCGAAGCGCAGCGTGAGCGCCTGAGCGGGAATTCGATTAGGAAGCACCGTTAATGTGCGGTTGATGGACAGCGATCATCTCCCCTCCTTCTCTCTCGCCGGGCGGGTCGCGATCGTCACAGGTGCCAATCGCGGAATCGGGCGAGGAGTCGCCGAGGCCTTGGCGGCTGCTGGAGCCACCGTCGCCGTCACGGCGCGCGCACATGACGACGCCACCACTGCGGCGGCCTCGATCGTCGCGGCGGGCGGTGCCGCATCGGCCCACACACTTGACGTGCGCGACGTTGCGTCGATCCGTCACGCGATCGACGAGGTAGTCCGTTGTCACGGACGGCTCGACATCCTTGTCGCCAACGCCGGCCTCGGTGCCAACCATGCTGCCATCGACGTTACTGAAGGCGACTGGGACGAGATGATGGCCGTCAACGCTAGAGGCCTGTTCTTTACTGCCCAAGCCGCTGGCCGGGTGATGGTTGAACAGGGCTCGGGGCGCATCATTGCCATCAGCTCTCAGGCGTCGTTGGTCGGCATTCGCGATCACGCCGTTTACTGCGCGTCAAAGGGGGCGGTGAACCAGATCGTGCGGGTTCTCGCCCTCGAATGGGGGGCAATGGGAATAACGGTGAATGCGATCGCGCCCACGTTCATCTACACGCCTGGAACTGCCGATCGCCTCGACGACCCTGATTACAGACGCGCCGTCATCGACCGGATTCCTGTGGGAAAGGTCGGCAGGATTGCCGACGTTGCCGGCGCGGTCGTTTACCTGGCGTCAGACGCCTCAGCAAAGGTGAACGGTGCGATCCTGCCCGTCGACGGAGGTTGGACGGCGCAGTAGGTTCGTCTAGGCCGAGCGAGGAAACCATGGGGTTAGCCGGACGCATACTGCGTACGGGTGAATGGTGCGATCCTGCCCGGAAGGCATGTCCTGAGGGATGGCACGTCTCGTACGGTCGTTCCCGCAGGGCATGTGGGTCGTTGAAGAAAAGAGACAGGCGGTCCAAGAAGCAGGACTCCCGTGCGTTCGGTCAGTCTCCCGTGTAGAGGCGCTCAAGATCGACGGGAGCACTTGGAACAACTGCGATCAGGCGGCCGGGCAGGCCGACCGCCGAACCGAACGAGGCGACGAGTGCAATCATGGAGATGACCAGCATGCTGATGACGCCGTCGCTGTTGTCGGCCACGAGCAGTCCGAGCAGGATGCTGGCGACGATGCTGCCGACGTAACGACCGGTTGAGAGAATTCCTGAGGCGAGGCCGACTCGTGACTGAGGTGCCGCCTCGATTCCTGCGGTGAGCACGCTCGGCGTCGCCACACCGAGGCCGAGGCCGAACACGAGGAGCGTCCCAATGAAGATCGACGACGGGACGTCGGCACCGAGCGCGACCGCTACCGAGACCGCTGCGATAGTGACTGCCAAGCCGATCAAGACCGGGAAGCGACGTCCGAACCGGTCGCCGAGGCGGCCGCCGAAAGGGCTCATCACGATCGTGCCGACGGTGAGCATCGAAAGCGCGAGGCCGATGGTTCCGGTTCCCCACCCGCGGCTGTCGAGCACGATCGGTGTGATGAGCAGAAGCGTGTATTGCGCGAACACTGATAACGCCTGGGTCGAGAAGGCAGCGGTGAACACGCGATTGAACACCGGTGCGCGGGCGGCGAGGCTGTCGTCAACGACCGCGCGACGCACGCGGGTGTCGGCTCGGGGTCGGCCTGAGTCGCTCGGAACTGACCGATGCAGCACAATTAACACGACGACGACGACCGGGATGTTGACCGCGAATATCGCCCGCCATCCGAACCCGGCCACGAGCACGCCGCCGATAACTGGCCCGAGCCCGGCACCGATGCCGATCACCGAACCCTGCAGGCCGAACGCCCGGCCGCGGTTTGCCGGTGTGGTGATGCCGCGCAGGAGCAACTGGACACTCGGCGACAGCGCTGCGGCAAACGCTGCTTGGACCACGCGACATGCGACGAGGACGGGGAACGTCGGGGCGAACATCGCTGCGGCCGAACACACTCCGAACCCGCTCACGGCGATGACGCCGAGTTGGCGTGCCCCGATCCAGTCGGCGATTCGGCCGGCGACGGGTTGGCCGACCAGCATTGCGGCGAGATACACGGTGACGAGTACGGCGGCGCTTCCGCCGGCGATGTCGAACTCCCTTTTCAGCGTCGGCAGAGCAACGGCGATCATCGTCGAGTTCAACGGCACCAGCGCCGACGCCAATGCAATCCCGGTGATCGTGAACGCCGAGATCGAGCGCTCGGCGTGCTCCATCAGAGCAACGTCACGGTGCCGACCGTTCCGTCAACGCGCAACAGCGATCCGTTGGTGATCCGTCGGGTTCCGTCGACGGTGCCGACGACCGCTGGAATGCCCATCTCTCGGGACACGATGGCCGCGTGGCAGGCGAAGCTTCCGTGGTCGGTGACAATCGCCCGAACGAGGTGCAACATCGAGTTGAACGCCTCGCCGGTGGCCGGCGCAACGAGGATCTCGCCGTCCTCGAGGTCGATCAGGTCGTCGATCGATCGGATCAGCCGGGCCGTTCCCTCGTAGACGCCGCGGGCTCCCGGTATCCCGACGACGGTCGATGCGTCGCCGTCAGGGGCATCGAGCTCGCCGAGCAAACCGTGGATACAGAATCCAACTGCGGCCATTACCCGGCCGAGCGACGGAGGGAGCATGTCGGTCGACGGTGGCGGCGGGGCCGGTGGCCCCAAATGGCGGGGTGCACCCGCCAGAGTGCGATCAAGTCGGTCCATGCCGCGTTGGCGCAGTTCGTCGGCGGTTGGTGTGTCGGCCCCTTCGAGCATGCTGACGACTTCTGCGACCGTTGCCTCCAGGATGTCTTCGGCTTGGTGCAACCGTCCACGTTCCTGGGCACGGCGACCGGCCTCGAGCAGGGCCAGCCGCAGTAGGCCGATCGCCGAGATGTCGCTGTAGATACCGCGCTCGTCGCGCAGGCGGTACACCAGCCGGCCCTCGGCGAGCAGATCGTCGAATTCTGCCTGGTGCTCCGCCGGCACCGCGCTGCGGATCTCGGCGGCGAAGGCATCCGAGCGCGCGCGTGGCGCGTCACGGTCGACGTCGAGAGCGGCGCGCAGCCGGCCGAGGATGCACGTCGGGCGCTCACCGATCGTCGGTCCGGAGACGTCGAATCCTTCGACGAGTCGAAAGTGGATGTTCGTGACGTAGTCATCGACCTC
>JANOQU010000669.1:0-5306 GCA_031422355.1 Actinomycetes bacterium | reverse complement strand
GAAATCGTTGAACCAAGCCGCTGGCCGAGCAGGGTCAGATCGGTGGTGATCGATGCGACTTGATCGAGCGGGGCCTGGCCGCCGGCCGGGCTGACCCCGGCAACGAGGGGGAACTCGAACGTCTCGTTGGCGAAGTACTCCTGCGTCGACGTTGTCAGCAGGAAGTTGACGAACTGCTGGGCCTCGTCGACGTCGTCCGCTGTCTGTAGGACGGCGGCACCGGATACCAGGACCAGGCTGCCCGGATCGCCACTCGGGAAGTAGTGATTCTCAGTCGTCAGCGAACCGTCTTGAGCGCGCAATTCTTCGTTGTAGTAGTGGTTGACCAACCCATAGTCGATCTCACCCCGACCGACGGCTTCGATGATGGACAAGTTGTTGGGGTAGGTGCGCACCCCGTTGTCGACCAAGCCATTCAAGAACAGTTGGGTTCGGTCATCGCCGAGGTCGATCCGAAGAAAGCTGATGAAATCTTGGAATGAAGCGTTTGTCGGCGCAACGCCGACTCGACCTTCGAAGTCCGCTGACGCGAGGTCTAGAACCGAAGCCGGCAACGATGCCTCTGGCGTCCGGGCGGGGTCGTAGACCAGGACCCGAACTCGTCCGGAGACGCCCACCCAGTCCCCCTGATCGCTTCGGTAGCCGGCGTCGACCTGATTCAAGATGTCGTCAGGCAACGGTTGGAACACGCCGAGGTCGTCGAGGAAACCGAGTGCGCCGGGCCCCTGGGAGTAAAAGACGTCGGCCGGCGTCTTGTCGCCCTCCTGTTCAATCTGGCGAGCAAGGTCTGCCGAGTCGCTGTAGAGCACCTCGACATCGATACCACTCTCTTGCTCGAACGTCTCGATGAGTGGAGCGACAAGCTCTTCGCTCCGTCCGGAATACACCGTCAACTCCGGTCCACCATCGTCATCGCTACACGACGCCAACGCCCCAACCGTCACCGACGAGACAACGGCACAGACTCCAAGGAAACGGGCAGATCGCATGGTCACCATGCTATCCGACGCATGTGTGGTAGACCAAACATGTGATGGTCCGGAACTACCCGACGGTCTCGGACAAGTTGGAGCGGACGTGATCGATCTGGGCGTCGAACGACAACTCCTGCAGCGCCTGAACGAGCGCGTCGCGTTGGTCGCCACCGCGCAAGGCCGAACCATCGATCAGGAACCGGCCCTGTGAATTGATCGTCAACCACGTCGGAACTTCAGCGTCGTCGAGCCGGTCGAGAAACCAGATGCCACGGTCGCCCACCATCGTTGGATCGACCCCATTGACAACGATCGGTGTGCCGTCGGCCAGCGCACCTTCTTCCTCGATGATCACCGCTGAGGCGTCTGTGCCCGAGAGCGCTGACTCGACTCCGATAGTGACGAGTCGGCTGATGATCGCGCCGGTCGCGGGATCACCGATTGGTCGGCCCACTTCGGCGGCAGTCACCGTTCCAACGATGATGGCATCGCTCGCGGCAACCATCTCGGCCAACGAAGCGAACTGATACACCGACGTCGCTTCGACGGCGAGCGGGGTCGGCAGGTAGGTGGCCGGTGCAACGGCTGAGTCATCGCTGAAGACGACACCACCCACGAACGCTGCCGTGAGCGCCACGACAAAGCCGAGTGCGATCAGCCACTGCCGTCGATTCGCCAATGGCTGCCTGTCAGCTGTCACCATCGGCGTCACCAAACGTGAGTGTGACGCCGAGCAGGCTGGCAATCTCGGCGCGAAGCGTCATTTGGGCCTGCTTCAGCGCCTCGTAAGCGGTGTGCGCCGCAGCGGGGTCGGTCGATTCAGCCAGCGGGGCAGGCAGTGCGTCGAGAGCTGCGATCGCCGCTACGAATTCGGCGTCCATCGCGGTCGCCGTCTCGTTCGAAATGGAGGCAACGACGGTCTGGAGTCCACCCCCGGAGGAAGCGCCATCGAAGATGGTGACGACGCCCACGAGGACGTCCATCGCATCCTGCTTGGCGCGCCGAGCGCGCCCATTATCGACCTCTTCGGGAACGGGCGTACCCGTGACGTCGCCGCTTGCTCGGCCGATTCGGGCGTCAGCAACGTCGGCGATCGCAAAGATCATGCTGTTCACGAGATCCTCGTACACCTCGTGCTCGGTTGCATACATTCCGCCGTTGCCAGGGCTGGTGATCTGATCGGCGAACGATTGAACCCCATCGACGCTGCTCGTCCATCCATCGAGAACGATGGCACTCGCGTCAGCCACCAACATCGCAGCCGACGTGAGGTAGCTGCACGACTGGGGGTCGAGCGGAAGCGGACCGAACAGCACGTACTCGATCCCGCCAAGACCGCGCTGGTCCGATCCGAGGGCATCCAAGGATTCCTTGGTGAAGATTTCGTCCCCCGCGATCAGATTGTCCACCTTGGTGCTGTCGATCGGGAAGTCGATCGTCGACATCGTCCGCAGTGTGGTGGCCGGTCCAAATCGGAACGCCCGCGTCGCGAGCCACAGGCCCCTCGTCGCCGACCAGGACTCTTGCGCGGTCCGCCGCGCCACGGCATCGTCAGGTGAGGTACACACCGCCTCGATGTTGGCCAACAGAGCCTCAGCTGCGGCCGACATACGCTGATATCCGGGCCCGAAGACCTCGTAGGTCAACCTCGTCAGGACATCGACGCGGAGATTCCCCGACTCCTCGGCGACCGTTGTTTCGTTGCCCGTCGTTTCGTTGCCCGTTGTTTCGATGCCCGTCGTTTCGCTGCTGCATCCCGCGCCGAGAGCCAACGCAACGATCAATACCGACACGGACATGGGTCGATACTTGAAGACCTTCATAGTGACTCTAGAAAGCTGATCAACGCCGCTCGCTGGACGGCGGTGAGTTCAGTGAACGACTGCTGCGCGACGGCTGCCTCGCCGGCGTGCCAGAGAATTGCCTCGGACAGATCACGTGCGCGGCCGTCGTGCAGGAACCGAGTGTGGCGGTTGACGGTGTCGACGAGTCCAATGCCCCATAACGGTGCTGTGCGCCACTCCGCACCGGAGGCTGCGAAGTCGGGCCGGTCGTCCGCGAGAGCAGGGCCCATGTCGTGGACGAGCAGATCGGTGTAGGGCCGAATCGTCTGATCGGCCAGCGCTGCGATGTCGGACGGTCCGGTCACGAACTCTGGGGTATGGCACGACGAACAACCGATCTGTGCAAACAGTTGCTCTCCCTCCACGTTGTTGGGTTCGTCCACATCGCGACGGGCAGGAACTGCCAGCGTGCGCGTGTAGAACGTGACTCGCTGCAGCTTGTCGTCGTCGAGTTCGGGATTGCCTCCGCCTGGCGCCGCGAGGCACTCCGTCTGGACCGACGTGCAGTTCTGCTCCGGATCCAACGACGATGTGATTCCGACATCACCCAAGAACGCTCCGGCGTTCTGCTGCTCGACTGTTGCAACGTTTGCCTTCCATCCGAATCTGCCGAGGACCAGTTCGCCGCCCTGGTTCGGAACCATGTTCGGTGCCCCCGAGATGCCGTCGCCATCGGCGTCGTCAGGATCAGCAGCGGCAAGAATCGTCTCCGCTGGAATCGCCTCGAGCAGGCCGACGCCGAATACAGCGGGCGCGACCCGTGGGGAAATCATGACATCTTCCGGGATCGGGCCGTAGGCCGCATCCGAGATCGAATACGTTGGAACGAGCAGCGAATACGGGGTCCCATCGGCGAACACTCCCGGCATTTCGGTGTTCGTGATCACGATCGTGCCCTCTGGCGGAACTCCGCCGATCGATCGATCTTGCAGTTGGCCGCCGTACCCCTCGACCGGAATCGGCTGGCCGTCGGGCCCCATCACCGACAAACGCAAGAGCAATCCCAGCGTCGGTTCGCCAGCATCCGCCGGTGGTTCACCGCGGCCGTCTTTGAAGTGGCACGACGAACAGGACTGAGCGTTCATCAGCGGACCGAGTCCATCACGGCCCTCCGTGGACGACGGTGCCGTCACCCAGTTCTCGTTGAAGAAACTGTTTCCAACGGCGAAAGCCCTTCGCTCCTCCCGTGTCAAGGTGACGATGCCCTGCGCAAATGCGTCAGATGAATCACTGAACGTCGTGCCGTCACCACCGGAGCGCTGCAATGAGTCGCTTTCCGGCCGTGGCGCCGCGCTCGATGTCGACGCATCGACTGGAACCGATGAAACCGGAGTGCTCGACGATGATGGGCCAGACGCGTCATTGTCGCCGCCTGAGCAGGCGGCGCCGACAATGGCCAACGCGCTCACGATGAAGCTGTGGCGTCGCAACTCACACGTCGAGGCTGATGGTGATTCCGAGCGCGTCGGCTGCGGCGGCGATGAGATCGCCCTGATCCTCGATCGACTCGAGCGCAGCGAGGAACGCCTCATTCGCTGGATCGCCGTTGGGTGCCTGGATCATGGTCTCGAAGGTAGCCGGGAATTCAACGACCAAACGGACCGACTCGTCCAACTTCGCCGTGATCTGGGCATCGAGTTCTGGGTCGACAGCAGCGACGAGGGTGCTGAGGCTTGGGCCGGAAACGGCCGGATTGTCGGCCAGGTACACCATCCGAATGCCGAGCGCATTGCCGAGAATGTCTGCGTTGGTGTTGTCACTGAAACACGAGTGCTCGTCTTCTTGGTCCTTGGTCTCGAACGCAACGGCCATCCGCTCACCGGCGAGTTCGCCCGATGACAACGCTCCGATACCGCGAAACATCCTCTGAATCGATGCCACTGGATCGGCGAGCCATTTCGTGCGGTACGCGCCGCCATCGACCGCCCATTGCTCATTGACCGAAACGAGGTCGTCGATCAGCAATTGGGCCAGCAGAGTCAGGTACTGCCCCCGACCTTCGGAGTTGTCTGCCGTCGTGTAGTCGGTGACAGGCCGCGCTCCGGGACCGGTGGGGTCCAGATCCTGACCCCACAGCAAGAACTCGATCGCATGCCAGCCGGTGGAGATATTCGTCTCGCCGCCCGTTTCGTTCGACGCGACCAAGACGTCGGTGGTGATCTCGGGGAAGTCGGCCGGATTGTTGATGATGCCGGCTGTGGGATCACCGTCGACGTAGTCGATGTAGGCCTCATCGAGCGGCCACGCATTGATCCGTCCCTCCGGACCATTGTCGGGGTTGTCGATTGGACCGTCGTAGAGCCGGAAAGCTTCTGTCGGGCTGTAGGCCGCGCGGGCCAGGATCCATTGATCCTTCGCTTCGGTCAAGGCTTGTTCAGTTGGATCACTGACGAAGGCGTCGATCGAATCCTGACTGCCGGTGACGCCGGTAAATGACGGATCGAAATGCGCCACATAACGGGCGAGCGCTGCCGGCGTGTCGCGCGCC
>JANOQU010000668.1:0-3261 GCA_031422355.1 Actinomycetes bacterium | reverse complement strand
TGATTGGCGCGATCACCTTCAACGGCGCTTACCAGGAACTGGCTACAGTAAGCTGGATCAAATCCCTGGGTATCGACTTCCGACTTGGAGCTGACGGCATCAGCGTCGTCCTCGTAATTCTCACCGGCTTCGCCGCGGTGGCGGGAATTTTGTTTTCCTGGAACATCGAACATCGCGCGAAAGAGTTTTTCGCCTTCTACCTCGCCCTGTCGACGATCATGGACGTGGTGGTGGCCTACTTCTTCACCGGACCAGCCGTCTTGCTGCTGGCCCGTAGCCGATTCATGAACGGTTCCAAGGTCATGGGTATCGATGTCGAACAGCCTTCGACGCAGTTGAGCGGAGCAACGTCATGAGCATCGACTCGAACGAGATCGGCTCCACCGAAACGCCCGTCGACTCAATGGTGACAGAGCGCCGCAATCTCTGGGGTCGCCTCTACCACGGCGAAACCCGGATGGACTTCATGGGCCGCAAGTGGATCGGTGTCGGGATCTCTGCTGTCTTGCTGCTGATCACGATCGGTTCATTGATCGGTCAACGCTTGAACCTCGGTCTCGACTTCGAGGGTGGCGTGCAGTGGGAGGTTCCATCTCAGAATCTCACTGAAGATCAGGTCCGAGACATCGTCACGACGGCCGGGGCTGATGCGTCAGATATCAAGATCGTCACCGTGTCCGCAAGCGGAATCGACAGGATGCGAATCCAGGTCGGCGAGCAAACGCTCGAAGTTCGCCAAACGGTCATCGACCAACTTGCGGTCGCCGCTGGCGTGGATGTCTCCGAGGTCAGTAGTACGTCGGTCACGTCGTCGTGGGGACGCGAGATCACCGACAAGGCAATTCGCGCGCTCGTGGTGTTCGTCATCCTCGTCAGTGCGTTCATTGCGTGGCGCTTCGAGTGGCGGATGGCCCTCGGTGCGATTGCGGCCATGCTCCACGACGTGCTGATCAGCGTTGGCGTCTATTCGGTTCTGCAACTGGAAGTCACGCCGTCGACAGTCATTGCATTCCTCACGATCCTTGGCTTCTCGTTATACGACACGATCGTTGTCTACGACAAGATCGACGAGAACACGGCCCGATTCAGCGGGGCCAGGCTGCCCTACGACGACATCATCAACGTCTCCATGAATCAGGTGTTCATGCGGTCGTTGAACACCAACATTGCGGCGGTGCTGCCGGTGCTGTCGTTGTTGGTAGTCGGGTCCGGAATCATGGGCGCGATCGCGCTGCGTGAGTTCGCCCTCGCGCTATTCGTTGGTCTGATGACCGGTTCCTATTCGTCGATCTTCATTGCCGCACCGGTTCTTGCGACATTGAAGGACCGCACGCCGAAGTGGAAGGTTCTGCGCAGCGTGCCGCGGGCCCGTGGCGTGGACCTGGAACGGCTGGTGCTCGGCGGATCGCCAGCAGCCCGCCGTGATGCGTTGCGCAATCGCGCCGGAACGCCTGGAGCCACCGAGACCTCGGTCGCAGCCGTGTTGCGGGCGCCAAAGACCACCGACGCACTTCTGTCGCACCCGCCCCGGCCCCGCAAAAAGACCCGTCGCTGACTGGTCGGTCTGGTCGTCGGCTGGTTGGCGGCTGGCGCCTACTTCGCGTAGGACGCCCAGAGCAGGGATGGATCGCTAGCCTGCAGCCATGGCCTCCGACGTGCGCACCAACGATGGTGCATGGATCAAGAGTTTGGTCCGTGACATCGCCGACTATCCAACTCCTGGAGTTACGTTTCGTGACATCACCCCGTTGCTCGGCAGCGCAGAGGCTTTCCAGCGCGCAGTGATCGACCTAGTCCACCGTTTCGACGATGTGCCGGTGGATCGGGTGCTCGGTATGGAAGCGAGAGGATTCATCCTTGCCGCTCCGGTTGCGTTCCGGATTGGTGCCGGTTTCGTACCCGTTCGCAAAGCCGGCAAGCTGCCCTGGGCGGTTGTTCGAGAGGAGTACTCGTTGGAGTACGGCTCGGACAAGCTGGAGATGCACCGCGATGCCATTCATCCGGGAGAGCGGGTCCTGATCATCGATGATGTCCTCGCCACCGGCGGAACGGCGTCGGCGACGTGTCGACTGGTCGAAGAACTCGGTGGGGTGGTCGCCGGACTCGGATTCATGATCGAGATCTCAGCGTTGAACGGTCGCTCCAAGTTGGGTGACCGGATGGTCGAGAGCTTGGCGGTCTACTGATCCCAATGGGCACCGTCGATCGTGTTCTTCCCTGGCGTCGCCAGCAACAGGTCACCCACGACGAACTCGCGCCCATTCTCGCTGCATACCGAAAGCGGCACCCCAAAGCCAGCACGGCGATGATCTCGAAGGCCTTTCTGACGGCCAATGAAGCGCACCGCCATCAGTTGCGCAGTAGCGGCGAGGGTTACATCAACCACCCGTTGGCCGTCGCCCGAATCGTCGCCGATATCGGCCTCGACGAGACCTCGCTTGCGGCTGCGTTACTGCACGACTCGGTCGAAGACACCGAGATCACCCTGGCCGAAGTCGAGCTCGAGTTCGGTGCCGATGTTGCCGCAATCGTCGATGGTGTCACGAAACTCGAGCGGCTCCAGTTCGATTCCCGGGAAGCACAGCAAGCCGCGACGATGCGCAAAATGCTGGTCGCAATGGCACGCGACCTCCGGGTTCTCATCATCAAGCTGGCCGACCGGCTGCACAACATGCGAACCATTGCCGGAATGCCGGCCGACAAGCAGCGACGGATCGCGCAGGAGACGCTGGACATCTACGCGCCACTTGCCCATCGTCTCGGCATGCAAGAGCTACGTCAGCAGCTCGAAGACCTCAGCTTCGCGTCGTTGTATCCGAAGCGCTTCGCCGAACTCGACCATCTCGTCATCACCCGCAGCCCAGGCCGAGATCTTTATCTTGCCAAGGCGCTCGCCGAGGTCCGCGGCCGACTGTCGGACCTCAACATCAACTCAGAGGTCACTGGTCGTGGCAAGCACATGTGGAGCATCTACGAGAAGATGATCCAGAAGGATCGCGACTTCGACGAGATCTTCGACCTCGTTGCCATCCGAGTGATCGTCGATTCGGTCAAGGATTGCTATGCCGCGCTGGGCTGCATCCACGGACGCTGGAAGCCGGTGCTCGGGCGATTCAAGGACTACATCGCAATGCCCAAGTTCAACCTCTATCAGAGCTTGCACACCACCGTCATCGGCCCGGACGGTAAGGCTATCGAGGTCCAGATTCGCACCCGCGAGATGCATCAGCGCGCCGAATGGGGCGTTGCCGCCCACTGGGC
>JANOQU010000667.1:0-5142 GCA_031422355.1 Actinomycetes bacterium | reverse complement strand
GCGAGCGCATCGGCGAGCCCGATGTCGGCGGCGACACCGGCCAGATCCGAGGTGTAGCTGAAGTCCTCGAAGGTGTCGTCGACGTCGTGCATCGCATGGCCAATTTTGTTGATCGAGAGCGACTTGTCCTGGCGCAATTGGCCGTCGTCGTCGAAGGCTTCCTCCTCGAAGAAGCACCAGGTGCCGTTCGAGGAATCGAAGAATTCGCGGTCGGCGACACGTTCCTGCTCATTGGTGGTGAACACAGTGCGCCGCTCAGATGGTTGGAACTCGTCGACCATCTCAATGGCACGCTGGCGTAGGGAGGCACATGCATCGGGGCCGACAAACCCGGGCACGACCAGGAATCCGTCGGCACGGTACTGCTCGACCTGTTGGTCGGAGAGGACACTTGACATGGCCTCACCGTAGCCTTTGGATCATGAGTCCCATCGGTAAACCAGACGGTCGACCAGACGTCACAGGGCTGACCATTCTCGGCAGCACCGTTCGCCATGCCGTCGACCATGTCGAGGTGTTTGCAGCGCCGGCCAACCTGACGACGGTGCGGTTCACCAACGATGAGTTGAGCAGTATGTGTCCGGTCACCGAACAACCCGATCTGTCCCACGTCGTGATCGAGTATGCGCCTGATCAATTCTGTATCGAGAGCAAGAGCCTCAAGTTGTACCTGTGGGGCTTTCGCGATCGGGCCGTGTTCGCCGAGGCCCTCGCCGCCGAGATCGCCGAGGAAGTGATGATCACCGCCAAGCCACATCGCGTGACGGTCACCCTCACTCAGCGCCCGAGGGGTGGTATCGAAGTTCAGGCCGTCAGTGAGATGTCACGAGACTGATCGAGGCGCCGACGGGTCGAACATCATCGACCAGCGTCAATGTCAGCCTGATTGGCCGCGCCTCCACGGGATGCCGACGGCCGCTGGGGGCCGCGAACGACTGGATGCGAAGGTGATGACCACGAGCACGATGATGTAGGGCGTCATGTAGACGATTTGGCTCGCAACCTCGTCTGTGTTGAGGTAGTACGCATACAGTCCGCCAGCAACGACGGCGAGCATCAACGCGCCCCGCTTGGACTTTCGGCCGAAGACCATGAACAAGCACAGGCCGAGGAACGCCGCTGCGATAAACAGGTACAGCGCCTTGATCGGCTTCGTGCCGACAGCCTGTTGCAGGCTGATGCCGTACGAGAACAGCAACGCTCCAAGTGCGACCCCGATCGGCTGCCAGTTGCCGAAGATCAGCGCGGCGAGGCCCAAGAAGCCGCGGCCAGCCGTCTGCCCCTCACCGTATTGACGCACGTTCACAACCAGCCACGCCCCGCCAAGCCCCGCAAGCGCTCCTGAAATCGCCACCGAGATGTACTTCAGCCGGTAGACGCCGACACCGAGCGATTCGGCGGCCGATGGCTTCTCGCCAACGGAGCGAAGGCGAAGGCCGAAAGGTGTGCGCCACAGCACGTAGATGCTGATCGGAATCAGCAACAGAATGATCAGGGTCGACCACGCCATCTGATCGACGAACGCTCTGAGAACGCCGGCAACGTCGGACACAAAGAACCAACGCTTGTCGTCGATCGACTTGAGCCCGTCGGCCAGGCCGGGGACGCTGAAGCGTCCCATTGCGTCGGTGATGTTCGGGGACGAGCTGATCGTGCCCTCCTTGTTGGCCCCTTCGCCGACGAAGATCTCTGATGACAAAAAGCGCGCAACGCCGGGGGCGATGAAGTTGATCGCGACACCCGAAACGATTTGGTCGACCCCGAACGTGACCGTTGCGAGTGCATGCATCAGTCCGCCCAGCATCCCGCCGAACGCGCCACCGGCCAACGCCGCCCAGGGGCCCCACTGCCAGCCTGCGAATGCCGCAAACCATGTCCCGAGCACCATCATCCCCTCGAGGCCAATATTCGCGACGCCGGATCGCTCGGAGAAAAGTCCACCGAGCGCGACGGCGATGATCGGTGCCGCCGTGGCGAGCGTTGCGATGAGCGTGTTGCCGGAGGTGAGATCGTCCGCGCCCGCCACGATCCGAGTGATCGACAACGCGAACAGGCCAAGCGCACCGGCAACAAGGGCCCGCTGCCACGAATTGAGTGTGAGGAATCGTGCAGTCAGAGTATTCATGCCGGCGCTCCCGCACTCGTCGACCCGACGTGGGGCGGGTCACTTGACGATCGTCCGCCTGGGATGGCACCCGCCGCCTGTTTGATCGTTTGAGTCAGGTTGCGGCGGCGGACGACCTCGAATGAGATGACAGAACTGATCAGCAGCGTGCCAAGCAGAATCTTGCTGATCTCCGGCGGGATCTTCTCGGGTAACAGACCTCTCGATGCCTGCTCAATTCCCATCCAGGCGAATGCAGCGACTGCAATACCGCCGGGATGGTTGCGGCCGAGCAGTGCAACGGCGATGCCCGTGAACGGCAGACCGAGCGGGAAGGTTTCGTTGTACTTGGTGAAGTCGGTGAGGAGAAACCCCGTGGCTGCAAGGCCGGCGAGTCCGCCCGAGATCATGATGGTCTTGATGATCATGCCCTTCGGGCTGACGCCCGAGGAGCGAGCCGCGGCTGGGCTGGCACCCGTGATTCGTAGGTCGAACCCGAATCGAGTCCGCCAGATCAACAGATAGAACAAGATGCCGACCAGAATCGCGATCGGTAGGAAACCGTTGAGAACCGTCAATCGAGGAAAGTGGAAGCCGAAATTCTCGATGAAACCGTTGAGGCTGGGCAGTTGGGCGGACTCCGGAACGGTCTTGGTCTCGGCCACGTTCGGCAGACTCTCGTTGCGTAGATAGTTGACGAGCAGGTACGCGCTGAGGCCGGTGGCCACGTAGTTAAGCATGATCGTGCTGATCACTTCATTGACATTTCGTGTCACCTTGAGCACACCGGGGATCAACGCCCAGAGAGCGCCAACAATGATGGCGATGAGAATGACAGCGGTGATATGGAGGACCCTAGGCAACGAGAACGCCGAACTCGCCCCGGCCGCAATCAGCGCGGCAAGCCGATATTGGCCGTCCGCTCCGATATTGAACAAGTTCATTTTGAACCCGATCGCAACGCCGAGGGCCACGACGTACAGCGGTGCGGCTCGGTTCAGGATCGTGACGAGTGAATCTGTCGTTGCGACGTACTCGATCATCGCCCGAAGGGCGGCGAGAGGAGAGTGACCAGACACGATCAGAGCCAGTGAGGCGACGATCACAGAAGTCAGGATCGCAATCGCAGGCGCGAGAAGCACACTGCTGATCCGCTTGATCATCCGGCTGTTCACGCTGCCTCAGTTTCAGCAGCGCCGGTCATATACGCACCGAGCTCTGCAATGGTCACCGTTTTCGGGTCCAGTGTGGCGACAATCGCACCACGCAGCATGACGAGCAGAGTGTCTGAGAGTGCCAGCAACTCCTCAAGATCGGCCGAGATCAACAGCACTGCGAGACCCTCGGTCCGAGCAACTCGGATGTAGTCCCATATGGCGGATTGTGCCCCGACGTCGACCCCGCGGGTGGGGTGGGCTGCGATGAGTACGCACGGTCCTGCTGTCATTTCCCGTCCAACGATCAGTTTTTGCTGGTTACCGCCGGACAATGCAATCGCCGCGACATCGCAGCCGGGAGTTCGAACGTCGTACTCGGCGATGATCTTCTTGGCGGCCGCGCGCGCCGCGATGCGGTTGATCCATCCGCGAACCGAGAAAGGCTTCGACCCCTGATGGCCGAGCATCACGTTTTCCCACAGCGGTGCCGGCAGGACCACACCGTCTTTGTGCCGGTCCTCCGGTATGTAGCCGACGCCGACGTCGCGCCGGTCACGGGTGGACAAGCCGTCCAGCGAGTTGCCGCCCACACTGATCATTCCCGACTTCAGTGGTCGCAACCCCATGATTGCGTCGAGCAATTCGGATTGGCCGTTGCCTTCGACCCCGGCGATCCCAACCACCTCGCCACGGCGGACCGTGATCGAAACATGGTCCAAGATGTCGAGCTCGCCGGGTCCGGCAATACAGACATCGCCAAGCAGGAGTTCAACGGTCTCCGATGGCGCATCGGTGCGCGGCTCCGGTCGTGGTAGCTCGCGACCGACCATCATCTCGGCAAGCTGACGCGCAGTGACATCGCCTGGCTGGACCTCGCCTACGGTGCGTCCAGCGCGGATCACCGTGATGTCATCGGCGACGGCGCGAACTTCGTCGAGCTTGTGGGAGATGAAGATGACCGTCACGCCTTCGGCGGTGAGGCTCCTCAGCGATGCAAAGAGCGCATCCACTTCCTGTGGAACCAGCACGGCTGTTGGCTCGTCGAGAATGATGATCTGAGCACCGCGGAACAGCACCTTCAGAATCTCGACGCGTTGTTTGTCGCCGACGCCGAGATCGGAAACGTAAGCGTCGGGGTTGACGCGCAGGCCATAGCGAGCGCCGAGTTCGACCAGCGTGCGTCGGGCACGCTTTCGATCGAGAAAGGCCTTTGATCCGGGCTCGTCACCGAGCACGATGTTCTCCCAGACGGTCAGGTTGTCGGCGAGCATGAAGTGCTGGAACACCATGCCGATGCCACGTGAGATTGCGTCGCGTGGAGACTTGAACGTCACCGCCTCGCCGTGCAGCAGAATTTCGCCCTCGTCGGGTCGATGTGCGCCGTACAGCGTCTTCATCAGCGTGCTCTTTCCGGCACCGTTTTCGCCGACGATCGCGTGAATCGTGCCGGGCCGGACGGCGAGGTTGACCCCGTCGTTGGCAACGACGCCGGGAAATCGCTTGACGATGCCGCGCAACTCGATTGCCGGCCGTTCAGGTGCGTCGTCAGTGAGAGCGGCGTCGGTCATGTGGGTCCTCGGTCATTGGGCTCGCTGTTGTGTTGGGAGACGTTCTAGCCGAATACGAAAGGAGGTGCCGACCGAAGTCGGCACCCCCTCGCTTTTGATTACTTCAGATGTCGGTCAAGCCGAAATCAGGGTGCGGTCGGAACAGTGATCGAACCGTCGATGATCGCAGCTTTGGCGGCCTCGATCGTGCCGGCGTAATCATTGATCGCCGCGTTCGATGCGGAGTAGCCAACGCCACCGCTCTCGAGGTCATACGAAATGATCTCACCGGCGAAGCAGCCGTCGAGCTGGGCAGCGATCGCCTCGTATGTGC
>JANOQU010000666.1:0-4133 GCA_031422355.1 Actinomycetes bacterium | reverse complement strand
GAGTACGGCGAACTCATCAACCTGAGCGCGTCAGGGCAGCTGGCACTGCGCCACGTGCTGGCAGAGCACCTGAATGCGACACTGGTCACCCAGGATCTTCTGCTCGCGAGATCGCCGCAACTGGGCATCTCAGTGATCGTTCCGAAGTCGCCAGTGGCCGGTATGCGAATCAGCGGTTCCCCCCTCCGACACCAGTCAGTGCAATGACCCACGTGGCACGATCCACTGGGTTTGTTGCCCTGTGATCTCGGCGATCCGGTCGTAGTCTGCGTCATAGTGCACGACGACAACGCGATGTCGTTCTGCGACCGCAGCAATCAGAAGGTCCGGAAGTGGTACCGAGCGAATCGCTCCGGAATGCCACAATTCGCGCTGGACCTCGATCGACCGACTCCAATCGGAGTCCTCGATCGAGAGCCACTCGTAACCGATTGATCGATCGTTGCGGACTTCGTCGAACTCCGATGAATTTCGCGTCGACCACAGCACCTCAAACTCGATCATTGCGCACGTCGCTACGAGGCCGGCCTCAATCAAGGGCGCCAATACGCCAGCAACGGCCGGCAAGTGCAGCCGGGCCAGCGCACTTTTGTCTGCGATGTAGCGGGCTACCGCTGCCATGCCGACGACATCACGTCGGAGTCTCCAAGGTCGGCAAGTACATCATCCTGAAATCTCGCGAGATCGCGCCGTCGAGCGGCTAGGGCGACGACTTGGGCAAGCGCCCCGTTCACAGTGTCGCGCTTGGTCGTCGTGCCGAGAGCCCGTCGGGCACGCTCTAGCTGTTGGTCATCGATGTCGATCAGTGTCTTCGTCATGGAGCCTCCGCACATATATCCATAGATTGTGCGTCAGTATATATGCATTGTGCGCCGTCGAGACTCGGGCGCCTGGGTGGTCACGCATGGCACGTTTCACGCCCTTGTTCGTGCGATGTCTCACCCGTTGACACACGACGCGACCAAGGGCGCGGTTTGTCTCAAACTCGTGAGCAATTGCGTGCTGCGATGCTCGGACCTTGGTAGGGGTAAAGGAAGAAGATTGGGTAGAGTTCTTCCATGAGTATCAATCTCAAGAGTGAACGGGCCGATCGCCTCGCCCGAGCACTGGCTGCCACTACGGGTGAGACCCTGACCGATGCCATCACGATCGCGCTCGAAGAGCGCCTTGAACGAGAACGAAAGATCCGCGGCCGCACTGCACGTCTCGCCGAGATTCTTCGGCTCGCCGACGAATTTCAGTCGCTGCCAATTCTCGATGATCGGTCAATGGACGAGATCCTCGGTTACGGCGAGGACGGCCTACCGAAATGATCGTCGTGGATTCGTCCGCTCTTGAGGCGGTTCTCTTCGGCGAGCCTGAAGCGCTCAAAGTCGCTGATCGACTTGCATGCGGCGATGCACTGCTCGCGGCGCCAACTCGCCTTGAGATCGGTATCGTGATCGAAGCTCGTAGTGGCTCCGATGGTGTTCGCCGACTGGAGTCGCTGTTGATGGCAGCCGCGATCCAAGTGGTCGATTTCACGCCGGAACACGCGACCGCCGCCCTCGAAGCCTTTCGGCGCTACGGCAAGGGTCGGCATCGAGCAGGCTTGAATTTCGGCGATTGCATGAGCTATTCGTTGGCGAAGTCGATGGATGTCCCCCTCCTCTTCGTCGGCGACGACTTCACCCACACAGACATCGCAATCGCACTCTGAAGCTTTCCGAGGTTCGCGTTTGGCACGTCTCACGCCCTTGTTCGTGCGACGTCTCACCCCTTGGCACACAACGCCACCAAGGGCGTGGTTTGTCTCACATAGACGGCCCGCCAACCGACGGGGTCGGGACCAAGTCCTCTACCGTGGTCGCCTGGTATGGCCCAGACTGTCAGACAAGCCGACGAAAACAGAGAGCGAGGTCGACATGAGTGCAACACGATTTGAACTGCCGCGCTGGGAATGTCTCGAGCTGTTGAAGGCCGAGACCGTCGGTCGAATGTGCGTTGTCGAGCACGACCATCCTGTGGCCTTCCCGATCAACTACCGAGTGCTCCACACCCACGTCGATGAAGCTGATGAGCAAATTCGGATCATCGTCCGCACCGCTGCTGACACCTCAGTTGCCCGTTACGAAGGACCGGCATCGTTCGAGGTGGATCAAATTGCTGACGATCGCCGCAGCGCTTGGAGTGTGATCGTGCGTGGAGGATTGCGCCGCGTTGTCGGCCAGCACGAACTGCCGGACACATATCCGTTGTTGAGCGACGGTCGCAATCAATGGATGGTGTTGAATGTGACATCTATCAGTGGCCGCCGCTTCACGAGTCACGCACCTGTGGATGACTTCAGCGTGGAATGGCAGACCGCAAATCGCTGAGCAACGACGGCCGATGATGTCGGCGGGCCGGGCCGACGGAGTGCTCGATCACATCGGCGCGGGCGCCGACATCATCGTGCCCCTGGCCAACGGCGAACCTGTCACTCTGTTCGATGCGATCGAGCAACACGCGAAGGACCTCTCGAATGTGCGGGTTCATCAGATGCACGCTCTGCATGATCGCCCGTATCTTCACGGTGCCTACGGCGATCGGCTGCGGCATGTGTCGTACTTTCTGTCGCATGTGACCCGGCCGTGCTTCCGGGCGGGCACGATCGATCTCGTTCCGAACAACTTCTCGGAGATGCATGCAATCCTGAAGGGGGCCACGAACGATCCGCTGGTCCTTGCGTCAGCTTCGCCACCGGATCGCCACGGCTACTTCAGTCTTGGGTTGAATGCCGACTACGTCTCGTCGTTCATTGGTCGGGCTCGGTTCTTCCTGGAAGCGAATGCTCGGATGCCGCGCACGTTCGGCCGCAATCAACTCCACATCAGCCAGGTCGTCGGATGGACCCAGGCCGACTATCCGTTGCTCGAGGTGCTCCCCGCGGCGACATCGGAAGTCGACCGCAAGATTGCGGCGTTCGTGGCCGAGCGTATTCCGAGCGGTGCAACGATTCAGGTGGGCATCGGCGCAATCCCGAACGCGATCCTGTCTGCGCTCACTCATCATCGCGACCTCGGAATCCATACCGAGCTGCTGTCCGATGGTGTGATCGACCTGGTCGAACTCGGCGTCGTGACCGGTGTTTCAAAGAAACTGAACCGGACCAAGACCGTCGGTACCTTCGCCCTCGGCACGCAGCGACTCTACGACTTCCTCCATGAGAACACGGCGATCGAACTCTGGCCGGTGCGGTATGTCAACGATCCGCGGGTCATCGCCGAGGAGAAGAACTTCGTGTCGATCAACGCAACGATCTCCGTCGATCTGCTTGGGCAATGCGCATCGGAGACCGTGTCAGGTGTCTACTACTCATCGAGCGGCGGCCAGGCCGACTTCGCCCGCGGAGCGATGTACTCGCCGGGCGGGCAAGGCTTTGTGGTCCTGCATTCGACGGCCAAGGACGGCTTGATCTCCAAGATCGTCCCGCAGCTCGCGTCGGGTGATGTGGTCACCACGTTGAAGAACACCGTCGACAAGGTGGTCACAGAGTGGGGTGTCGCCGAACTTCGAGGAAAGTCGATTCGCGCTCGCGCCAGCGCCCTCATCGCAATCGCCCATCCAGATCATCAAGAGGACCTTCGCTCCGCAGCGCGTCGACTCGGCTACATCTGAATTCAGGGTTGGCGACCGACGAACGCAATGAGCTTGGCCTGGACGTCGGCGTCGTCGGCCACGTCGACTCGGGGACCAAACTGACCGCTCGAGCGGAGCATCTCGTCCATCGGCAGCATTCCGGCCAGCATCGCCGATGCTTCGTCGGCATCGATGGTTTCGTCGAGTCCGGCCGCTCGAGCGAGATCCCAGGTATGGATGAGCACATCGCCGAGGAAGAACATTCCAATGGCCTCGTCGAGCTGATGGCTGCCGGCCTGAGGATGGTCGAACCGGCGCGAGGTGACCGACGGGTCGTCGAGCAGGGCTTGCACGGCGGCATCGATCGCAGCCCACGAAGCAACCGGATCCTCGTCGACGGTTGGACCCGTCGAGATCTCTATTCCTGCGCCGCTGCTGAGAAATGGCGGGAACCAGGTCACGAGATGGCGGACGACATCGCGGGCGACCCATCCTTCGCACGGCGCGGGGTTGTCCCAAGCGTCGGGGTCGAC
>JANOQU010000665.1:0-3073 GCA_031422355.1 Actinomycetes bacterium | reverse complement strand
CGATCGTCGTGTTCGACATGTCAGCCCACGGTGCCCTACGAGCAATCCTCGAAGGACAACAGGTCGGCACAATCATCGCCGACTGACAGTGGTCAGTTGTCCAGGAGTTGTCCGGGGAAGACGCTGGTCACGCGACGTGGCTTCGTGACATCGCCGATCGAACGATCCAGGCCAGGTGAGCTCATGCCTGACCGACGATCGCCACTTCGTTGCCTTCGGGGTCGGCGATCCGCCAGCGATCCTCCGACTCGTCGAGGAGCCGGCCACCGGCAGCGATGGTTGTGGCGAGGCGCGACCGGACGAGGTCCGATGGCACCGCGAGCTCGAAGTGGATGCGGTTGCGTTGCCGTCGCCGCCCCGTCTCCGAAGCATCGAGCTCTTGGAACACCAGCACCGGGTTCAGCCGCCGCGGGTCGTGGATGTCGGTGACTCCGGCTCGCCGATCGTGGGTGTATCCGAGTGCGGCGATCCAGAACGCCCGGACTGCGGCGACGTCGGCGGCGTCGAGGAAGAACTGAACGAACCGCGCTAGCCCCGGATCCGCAATGGATCCGAGTTCGCGGGCAGTGGTCTGGAGTTTCCCGGCGAGGTCGGTGAACTCGAGCTCGAGGCCGTGGGCGTCGTTCTCCCACTGATCCTTGCCGCTGTCGAAGATCACGAGCCCGGGACGCAGGTCGACCAGCAGCGGGAAGCCAATGTTGTCGGCCAGCGTCGCCGCTGCGGCGGCGAGGTCACGCTGCTGCGTCGGCGAGGTGGTGCGGTAGCACGTCATTGCGCTGAACACCGCCTGCCAGTCGGCTGTCCCGATGCTGTCGCCGAGCGGGTCGCCCGGCACCAGGTCGACTTCGTTGCCGTCGGGGTCGGTGTGGCAGACCCCGTATGGTCCGGATGCCTCGCCAAGACTCGCCTGCTCGACCGCCGCGGCCGGCCGCACCACGTCGAGGTGGATTCGGTTTCGAAGCGGCCGCGGCTCCGTCGACTGCCGGATCCGTATCGCGGGGTCGCGCCGCAGGGGATCGGCCAGGCCGCCGTCTTCGCCCGGCGTGTAGTCGAGCACGCGCTGCCAGAACGGCCTCACCACAGTCGGGTACGCGGATTCGATCACGACGCTCAACTGTTGCAGCACGGCAGGGTTCGCAATCAGCCCGAAGTCCTGCGCAGCCGCCGACACCTCCTCTGCGTGCGCGTCTGAGTCGAGGCGCACCCGCATCCCTTTCGCGCGTAGGTCGACCACGATCTCCGCCGACATCTCCACGATGCGCCCGGCCAGCGCAGCTCCCGCGACCAGCGACGGCGCGTCGAACCATGCCATCGCAACGCCATCGACCACCCGCCAATCCGCTCCGATTTCAGTCATACCCGGACCGTAGTGGCCACCGACGGTCGAGGACCCCGGTTTCGCCCGACCCCGCATGTGGTCGCCACTGCAGAGATGCACGTCAGGGGGTCTGGCACCTCTGTACCATTGGGGCGTGATTGAAGAGACGCTCCTGGAAGCCATCGAGAAGATGGACAAAGCCGTTGAGCACGTGCAATCCCAGTTCACCACTGTCCGGACGGGTCGAGCTACGCCTGCGCTCGTCGACCGGATCCAGGTGGAGTACTACGGATCCACCGTGCCCTTGCAGCAGTTGGCGGGGTTCCAGGTTCCTGAGGCCCGCCAGTTGATCATCAAGCCCCACGACCGCGCCACGTTGGCAGCGATCGAGAAGGCCATCCGCGAAAGCGATCTCGGCGTGTCGCCGTCGAATGACGGCGTGGTCATCCGGATCAACATCCCGGCACTCACCGAGCAACGCCGCAAGGAATACGTCAAGATCGTCAAGACCCTGGCCGAAGACGGCCGGATCGCCATCCGCAACCTTCGCCGCGATGCGCGTAAGCATCTCGAGGCTGCCGAGAAGGCCAGCGTCATCAGCGCCGACGAATTGGAACGGGCCGAGAAGGAGATGGAAAAGATCACCCACGACCACGTGGATCTGATCGACAAAGCCTTCGGCCGCAAAGAGCAGGAACTGCTCGAAGTATGAGGATGGGAGTCCGGCAATGAGCGATGACCAGTGGCGCAACAAGCGCCGTCGTGAGGACGAAGACTTTGGTCCACCGTTGTTCGGCGACGCCACCGACGGCGCAGAGCGTGGCGACCTGTCGTTCGACGATGCCACCGGTCCGCTGCCACATTGGACGGCGCCGGCCACCGGTGAGTTGCAGCGTGTCGTCGGCACTGATCGCGACGGCACCGATGATCTGGATGTGTGGTCCAGTTTCTCCGGGCAATCGCCGGTCTGGAGCGACGACGATTCGCCCGATCCGTCGGCCGGGTACGAGGCCGTCTCGGAGAACGTCCGGATGGGCCAGATGGGCGACAACACCGGCTCGACCGAGGCCTACTACGAAGACGCCAACCCCAGCGGGGGCATGTCCGGACCGATCCGGCGCGAGCCTGGCCGGATCACAATCGGCACGGACCCGACCGATGAGGGCATGGGTCGCCCCGGGCCGAAAGGCCGTTCGCGGGGGACCCGCGAGCAACAGGCCGCTGCCAATCGCGCAGGTCGCCCGAGCGGCGCGGTTCGCACCACACCGGGTAAGCCCGCCGGAGGCGTCGGCGGTCGCGACATGCCGACTGCAATCGCCGTCGGCGCGGTCCTCGCCGCAGCGTTCGTGGCCGCGATCAAGTTCGGTGCGCTGCCGACCCTGGTCGTCGTGGTCGTGGTCATCACCCTCGCGGCATTCGAGTTCTTCGAGAAGGTGACCGAGAAGGGTTACCAACCAGCCAGCGTGGTCGGCATCGTTGCCTGCTTCGTCGCCCCGATCACCGCCTACAACTACGGCGACGCGGCGGTGCCGTTCGTGTTCATTCTGGCCTTTGTGGCCGGGTGCATCAGCTTCATTGGTGCGCCGAACCTGAATTCCAGTCCGATGCCGAACATGGCGATCACCACCTTGGGTGTTACCTGGATCGGCCTCGCCGGGTCCTTCGGCGGGTTGCTGCTCGGCAACGAGAGCGCCGGGGTGTTCCCGACAAACGCCGGTACCGACACACTGCTGATCTTGGCGATCGGTGTCGTCG
>JANOQU010000664.1:0-4038 GCA_031422355.1 Actinomycetes bacterium | reverse complement strand
CAGTACGTGCGGCATCTCGCGGTGACCAAGTCGGCCGGGGCGATCGAGAACGCCGAACGATTGTGGGACATCCAACGGTGGATGCACCTCCCGAGCGAGGTCACTCTGCAGCGGGCATTCATCGACAATCGGCCGTCGATGTGGTTCTTCAACGTCTACTACGGCGGCGCTCACGTGCCAGCCGCTGGCGCATTGCTGATCTGGGTGTTCTTCTGGCACCGAGACAGGTACGCGACGATTCGAGCCACGTTTGCGTTGACAATCGCCGGATGTATCGCCATCCAGGCCTGGATTCCACTCGCCCCACCACGATTCCTGACCGAACTCGGCTTCGTCGACGCCGGCCTCAAGTACGGGATGTCGGTGTACGGAACCGGAGGCCAGGGGATTTCCAACGAAGTCGCGGCGATGCCGTCACTGCATTGGGCATGGGCATTCTTGGTGGCGATTGCGGTATGGCGAATCGCGTCGGGGCGCTGGCGATGGTTGGGGCCAATTCACCTGGTGCTCACTGCGCTCGCAGTCACGGTCACCGCTAACCATTGGTGGCTCGACGGTGCAGTGGCCGGCGTCGTTCTGGCGATCGCTTACGTCGTGCAGCGCAACGCTCGGATCGCTTTGTCCGTTCTTCGGGCACGTTTCGGAGTGCAACGAGACGAGTCAGCGACGCCGGGGGAGCGGGGCAACGAGAGCGTGGCCGACCGGCCGCTTTCCAATGCCTGAGTCGATCCCTTTCGCCGATGTCGTCGATGGATCGCGACGTGTCGCAGCGACGACGAAGCGATCTGAGAAGGTCGCAATCCTCGCCGATCTGCTTCGACGTGTGTCGTCCAAGGAAGCAGCGGTCGTGGTCGGGCTTCTGGTCGGATCGCCTCGCCAGGGCCGGTTCGGCGTTGGTTGGGCGACATTGGGCGACCTTCGAGTCGAGCCGTGCGTCGAAGCCTCGTTGTCGGCGCACGATGTGGACGACGCACTCATCCGGATCGCCTCGACGCTCGGCGCCGGATCCCAGCGCGCACGCTCAGAACAGATGACGCAACTGTTCGCACGCTCGACCAAGGACGAACAGCACTTTCTCCATCGACTTCTGACTGGCGAGATGCGACAAGGCGCCAACGAAGGTGTTCTCGCGGACGCCATTGCCAAGGCGAGTGGTGTTCCGATTGCAGCGGTCCGCCGAGCTGCGATGCTGCTCGGCGATCTCGGTTCCGCAGCCGAGCGCGCAATCAGTCGCGCGGATCTCGACGCGATCGGGCTGACCCCGCTACTGGGCGTGCAACCAATGCTCGCCAGCACGGCGGCCACGGTTGCAGATGCGCTCAGAGAAACGGGTCCGGCGAGCATCGAATGGAAACTCGACGGCGCGAGAGTGCAGGTTCATCGCAAAGGTGACGACGTTCGGGTGTTCACGCGCAGCCTGCACGAGATCGGCGAACGAGTCCCCGGCATCGTCGAAGCGGTCACGTCGTTACCATCGAACGAATTCGTGCTCGACGGGGAAGCCCTCGGGCTCGACCTGGATGGCAATCCGTTGAAGTTCCAGGATTCCATGAACGCCACAACGGCGCTGCAACCATTCTTCTTCGACGTCCTGCACGCCAACGGCGAGTCGCTGATCGACGAGCCGCTCGCGCATCGAAAGTCGGTTCTTCGTGATGTCGTCCCGGCGCACCTATTGCTGCCGACGATCGAGACCTCCAACACACCCGACGCTGAACGATTTTCGCAGCAGGCGATCGCTGCCGGCCATGAAGGAGTCATGGTCAAGGCGTTGGATTCGCTGTACCAGGCGGGCCGGCGCGGTGCGTCCTGGCGCAAGGTCAAGCCGGTCCACACGTTCGACTTGGTCGTCCTGGCAGCCGAGTGGGGGTATGGCCGCCGAACGGGTTGGTTGAGCAACATCCATCTCGGCGCCAGGGGAGCGGACGGCGCGTTTGTTATGGTCGGCAAGACCTTCAAGGGAATGACCGATGTTCTTCTGCGTTGGCAGACCGAAGAGTTCCAGCGAATCGCTATCGGCACCGAAGGCCACGTCGTGCATGTTCGTCCCGAGTTGGTCGTCGAGATCGCAGTTGATGGTGTGCAGCGATCGACCAGGTATTCCGGGGGAGTTGCCCTCCGCTTCGCCAGGGTCCGCCGGTACCGAGACGACAAGCGCCCGGAACAAGCCGACACGATCGAATCGCTGCAGGCCCTGGTCTGACGTCTGGGCCGGTCGTGCTGTGGCACGAGCCGACTACTGGCCGAAATGCTCGATTCGATTCGTGAGCGAGGCGGTCGCCAACTCGGGCGTATCCCGGCCGATCGGCGGTTCGTCGAAGTTCGGGGGCGGTTGCAATCCTCGCCGTGCCGGGCCGATCCATAGCCCGCCGATCGCAAGGATCACGACGGCCGTTCCGAGAGTCGTCGACTTCGCCCCGAAGCGATCGAGCAATGGGCCGGCGAGCGCATAACCGAATGCAGCGCCCAACGTGTTCGCCACACCGACACCGGCATAGGCTCGACCGCGCAATTCCGGAGCGATTCTCCCGACGAACTCTGGCTCACCCTTGACGATCTCGGGACCCATTGCGACTCCCCACATCAGCCAACCAATCGCCATCATCCATGGCACGTCGAGCAGAACGCAGATACCACAACTAAGCGCGTATGCCGGGGCCGATGCAACCATGACTTTCGGGAGCGAGGTCTTGAACGTGATACCGCCGACGATCAACAAACCAGCCGATGCACCGATTCCATAGGCCGACACCGAGAGTCCGTACCAGTATCCGCCGGCGTCGAGTTCGTCGTTCAGCCAGACGATCGCGGCGGCCATCGCCACCGCAACGCAAGCGACAGACGCTGACCAGTACGCCACCATCCTGCGCACGACCGGCGTTCGAAGCGAAATTGTCATCCCGGCAATCAGGTCGCCAAAGCCGGCCGTCGAAGCGTGGGCCTGACGGCTCGCCCGATCACCATCGATTCCGCCGAGCCGCGTGTGGATCAGCAATGCGAATGCGAACGGCGCTGCGGCGAACGCGATCGTGTTCTGCTCGCCAACGGCCCAAACAGCCAACGCACCAATGGCCGGGCCGATCACGATCGACACCGACTGGATGAATCTGCGCACCGCGAGAACCTGTTGGATGTCGTCCGTCGCCAGTCCGGAAACGATGGCATCGAAGGACGGGTTGTCCAATTGTCCGAGGGAGCGGGCGGCGATACCCAAGGTCACGGTCAGCCAGAGCGGGCCGGCGAGTGAACTGGCCACCAACAGCACGGCTCGAGCGATGAACGAATACACGAGAACTCGCTGACGATTGAACCGGTCTGCGGCCATCCCACCAATGACGCCCAACAGCGCGCCGGCGATCATCTCGGCCGTGAACGTCAACGACGTCGCGGTCGCCGAATTCGTCCTTGCGAAAACATAGAGGGGGAGTGCGACCGTGATGATGCCGTCACCCGTTTCGGCAAGGAACTGGGCCGAAACCAGTCGCCGCAACGGGACTCGACGCAGGGGCGCAAGAATCGCGAGAGGAATGACCCGACGCTATCCGCACGTTGGCAGTGCGCCTTCCGTTCTCGAGGCCCGGTCGATTCCGGTGGAAACCACGCCCATGATCCCGATCGTCCCCGTAGCACGGTGGTTCGCGGGATCATGGGCGTCCTTTCCACCGCTGTAGCACCCAAAGCAGTGGTGGCGGTGTTTCCGGCGAGACTTGACATAACGAGGAGTGTCGGTACGGCGGGTGTGTCGCATCGTGCGACAGCAGACGAATTGGTGTTGACAGGCGGGTTATGCTCAATCTCGACAACTGAAACCTGCCCGGTGATTTCCATGGCTCCGCAGTCCTGCGGCTTATGCCAGCAAACGGATAGATCCGGTGTGTGCCACCCTTCGTCCTTCGGGACAAAACCGCCGAATGAGGATCGGCTAGGCCTAGTGGACACGGCCCCTACTCCAAAAGGGGCTACTGCTGTGTCTGATGTTGATGTTGACCGCTTCTATGCGGACGTGTTGCGCGAGTTGGGTGAGCTGGCCCGCAGGGG
>JANOQU010000663.1:0-15121 GCA_031422355.1 Actinomycetes bacterium | reverse complement strand
GACGAGACTTGGACACAGCTGAGCCAGCGATGGAACCGGCAGCAGTTGATGGACATCGTCTTCACCGTTGGCCAATACACCCTGGTGTCGATGGCGCTCAACACGTTTGGCGTACAGATCGAGGACGACACCGAACAGTTCCCGAGCGAGCTCTTCCGTAACGGTCGGTTCCCGACATGAGCGACGACCACGCCGACGCAGAGCTGTCTGCGGAATCCCGTGGCGTGGCAGCGGGCCGCGGCCGGCTCAGCGGCAAACGAATCGTCGTCATCGGTGCTGGAACACGACCGAGCGACGACCCCGATGCGCCATTCGGCAACGGGCGGGCGATTGCCGTGCTCGCGGCACGAGAAGGAGCGTCGATCGCGTGTGTCGACATCGACCGAGCCGCGGCCGAACGAACGGCAGCGCTCGTGGAGGCCGAGGGACAAATGGCGGTCGTGATCGAAGCCGACGTCAGCGACGAATCCGCATGTCAGCGGTTGATCGACGAAGCATCCGCTGCCCTCGGCGGCATCGACGGCGTTGTCGCCAACATAGGGATCGGTCTTGGTGGTGGACTTTCTGGAACAAGCGCCAAGCAATGGGACCTCGTGTTCGACGTGAACGTTCGGTCCCACTTTCTCATTGCCAGGGCTGCGCTGCCGACAATGGCCAGTGGTGGCTCGATCGTTCTGATCAGCTCGATCGCCGGACTCAAGCCTGGCAGTCGCCTACCAGCGTACGACGCCTCGAAAGCTGCGATTTTTGGACTCTGCCGTCACGTCGCGATGGAGGGTTCGCGAACAGGCGTGCGGGCCAACGTGGTCGTGCCCGGTCTGGTCGACACCCCGCTTGGACGGGCGGCAACCTCGGGACGGCCGTCTCGCGGAACGACTCGGGTACCACTCGGCCGACAGGGCACGGCGTGGGAAGTCGCGTACGCAACCATCTTCTTGCTGAGTGCCGAATCCAGCTACATCACCGCCCAATCAATCGTCGTCGACGGCGGTCTCAGCCAGATCGGATAGTGGATCACATGACCCGGTCCCCACGGCGCGGTTCCTGCCGATTCTGGCGGCGTGAGTGCGTCAGCGCGCCGCTATCGTGTGGCCGAACCTCGCGGGTGTAGCTCAATGGCTAGAGCGCGGTCCTTCCAAGTCTGATATGCGGGTTCGATTCCCGTCACCCGCTCCAATGCTGGCCCGCTCATGTGCGTGGCAACTTCGTGGTGGAGTTCACGCCCATGTGCCTGAAGATCTCCGGAATGCGGTGGTTTTCGGGAACATGGGCGCCATTCCCACCGTGTGGTGCGCCGGCGAATTGTGTAGACAGAACAGACGATGTTGACGATGCTGCGGACCAACCGGGATATTCGCTCGCTCTTCATCGCCCAAGTCATCTCCTACGCCGGCGACTGGTTCGCGTACGTCGCATTCGTTGGCTTGGTCCAGGATCTGACGGACTCTGCACTATTGGTCACGTTGGTCTACGTCGCCCAATCACTGCCGTCATTTCTGACGTCCGCCATCGCTGGGGCAACGGCTGACCGATTCGACCGGCGCCGAATCATCCGGACCGTGTCGTTGATGCAAGCGCTCGCTGCGACAGGCCTGCTGCTTGTCGACACCCGCGGCGCCCTCTGGTTCGGGTTTCTGTGCCTGTGCGCGATCTCAGCGCTCGGCTCGTTCGTCGGCCCAGCGGCGCAGGCTGGCCTTCCCAATCTGGCCCGCAATCCCGATGAACTCAAGCAAGCGAGTTTGCTGTTCGGTTCGCTGTGGGGCGCGATGCTGGCTGTTGGCGCTGCGCTCGGCGGCTTGGTTGCGACCCTGTTCGGTCGCAACGCTTCGTTCGCGGCCAACGCCGTGTCATTCGTTGTCGCAGCGGTGATGGTCACTCTGATCACCCGTCCGATGCAGAAGCCCCGAGTCGGCGCCGAACACGCCAGCACCCGAATGCGGCCGATCGCCGACATGGCCGAGGCGTTCGGGTACGCCCGTCGCGACAACGTGCTGCTCGCCCTGCTCGCCTCCAAGGCCACGTTCGCAATGGGTGCCGGCATCGTCGGTCTCCTTGCGGTGTTGGCGACCGACGAGCTCCAGGGTGGCGACGGCGCAACCGGTCTGTTGCTGGGTGCTCGCGGCATCGGCGTCGCCGTCGGCCCTTTGATCGCCGCCAAGTTGATCGGCCCGTCCATGTCGCGCCTGCTGTTGATGTGCGGTTGCGCCGGCTTGTCGTTCGGTATCTGCTATCTCGGGCTCAGCATCGCCCCCATTTTGGCAGTAGCCGTGCCACTCGCACTGCTCGCCCACCTCGGTGGCGGAGCGCAATGGACGATGTCGACATACGGCTTGCAACGCCGCGCACCTGACCACATGCTTGGCAGAATCATCGCGGGCGACTTCGGAATTGTCACACTCATCATCACCATCTCGAATCTGGCGGCCGGAGTCCTCGCCGGCGCCTTTGGGGTGCGGGTCGCAATTGCGACCTTTGCGACGCTCGGTCTGCTCACGAGCTCCGCATATCTCTTCGCCACCCGTCACGTGCGCGTCACACTCGACGCGGAAATCGCGGTTGCTCAGTAGCTTGACGCTCGGCGGCCGAGCGGCCAACGTCCGAACGACCGCGAACGCACAGTGTCGTGACACGAACCACGCCCTTGGTCCCGACCCGTGCCACCCGTTGGCACAACACGGCACCGAGGGCGTGAAATGTGCCAGACCAAACCGTGCGGGGCGAAGGCTGGATGGCCGTCAACGGCCGTCCGGGACGGCGGTGAGTGTCGTCAGGCGAGGACGGCGTCGAGGGTTTCGACCGACGGGGCGAAGTAGAACGAACCAGATGCTGGCGTGGAGTAGTCGGTGATTGCATCTCGCTCGTGACCGTTGTGACCGTACATCGCTTCCATTCGCTCACGAAGCGGTGCCTGCTCGCGACAGAAACCCATGAAATACAACCCCACGGTGCCGTCATGGAACGCATATGGGGTGGACCGGCGAACCATCTCGCCGCGCTTGGCCGTGCTCTCGTCGGCAGTGTCGCCCTCGCGAAGTTCGACGTGCATGAGGTGTGATTTCGGCACCTGGACAGCGAGCTTGCTGGAGTCCTCCTTGGTCCGGCCGAACGTGTCTTCCTGGTCCTGGAGCGACAGACCGTTGAAGAACGTCAGATCATGCACCCAGCGCTGAGCGATGCAGAACGATCCACCGGCACCTGCCTGTCCGTCGGGGATGATGCTGCGATCGCGTTGATCTTCCGGTGCCGGGTTGCCGGTGCCGTCGATGAATCCGGTCAGGTCGAGACTGTTGCGATAGATGAACGTCGGCGTCTCACGCGCAACGGTCATATGGCCAGCGACGGCGGTGCGGAAGTTGAACTGAGCTTCCCAGCAAAGATCCTTGTCTTCAGAGTGGACCCAGATCAGCAGCTCTTCCTGAGTGCCCTTGGCAACCTTTCCATCAGGCGATTCGTAGCCGGGATAAGGCTGGAAATCAGCGGGGACATCATCGGTGAGGTCCGCCAGCAAGGTCGGCCCAAAAAGAATGCAGATGTTCACCGGGGTGGTCACGCCGACGTCGGCACCTGCGGCACGCAGGTCGGCCAACGCTGCCTTGATGACGCCAAGGTCCGCACCCTCGGTGCGGCTGAGATGGGTGTACCACTGGTACTTGGTCAAGTTGGTGAGGATCGCGTTCTGAGGATTGGGCATGCGGGTGTGCTCCGTTCGGACTGGCAGGCGGTCGACAAAAATTGGGGGGCGTCGCTCCGTCGTCTGCGTCGGTCAGAGTAGCCGCAGCCGATCGCCAACCCGGCCTCGACGGCGAACCCATCCGTCACACGGCGGCCGCTTTTCGGCGAAGGCTTTCAGACGATCTCGGCGGAGGCGCTGCCGGCATCGAGGAGCGCACCGATCTCTTCGTCGGTGCGGCCGAGCTGCTGCAGGATTGCCTCGGTGTGTTCGCCGAGCCGAGGCGCGATCCAGCGAGGAGCCCACGGTGTGCCGTGGAAGTCTGCGGGGGACGCAATCATCGTGGTCGTTCCGAACTCGTCGGGAACCTCGACCAATCCCCCGGCGTGACGCAATTGCGGGTCGTTGATGATGTCGTCTGGCGTGTTGACGGGCGCCCAGAACATGTCTGGTTCGGTTGCAAAGATCTCCGCCCATTCGTCCAGCGAACGAGTCGCAAATTCAGCGTCGAGCAACGCGATCAGAGCGGCAGCGTTGACTGCTCGACCCCGGCCGGAGTCGAAGCGCGGATCATCCATCCACTCCGGGTGACCGACGCAGCGCACCAGCGGCGGCCAGTGTCGTTCGCCTTCCAGACCCACGACCCAGAATCGCCGGCCGTCGCCAGCGGTGTAGTTGTTGATGCATGGGTTCGCCATCGTCTCGCGTTCACCAATGGTTGGGTGCTGGCCCCATCCGAGCACCATGTTGAGATCGAATCCAATCGTGTAGACACCTTGTCGGAGCAGCGATGTGGAGACGAGTTGCCCAATGCCTGTCCGTTCCCTGGCGAACAGCGCAGCCGAGATCGCTCCGGCGAACTGCACCCCTGTCGAGTGATCGCCCATTCCCCCGCGCTGAAACGGCAACGCTCCCCCGGGAGGCGTCAACAAGTGAGCGACTCCAGAGCGCGCCCAGAATGCGGCGATGTCGTATGCAGCGCGATTGGCGTCATCGCCTTCCAGGCCGTAGCCGCTGATGTGGCCATAGATCAGTCGGGGATTGCGAGCGAGCAGCGATGCGTGGTCCAGTCCAAGGCGCTCCAGCGCATCGGCTCGGACATTCGTCACGAAGACGTCAGCGCCGTCGATCAACTCCAAACCGACCTCGCGACCAGCCTCGTCGGCGAGGTCGAGCACGATGCTGCGCTTGCCCCGGTTGTCCAGTTCGAAGATCGGATTGTTCGGGAGGTCGCCGCCCAACATCCGTTGGAACGATCGCGCCGGGTCGCCCGAAGGGGGCTCGATCTTGACGACATCAGCGCCCCAATCGGCCAGGACTCCGCCCGCTGCTGGCCCAGCGATCCAGACCCCCAACTCGACAACTCGGACTCCCTCCATCGGACCCGACATCGACACTCCCCTCGTGATTGACGCGGCCAGCCGATCTGACGTCGCCAATCGCACCATAGGTCGTCAACTCCTCGCCGGAGCCGTTGTGTGCCGTACCGTGTGTGAGGTGAGCGCCGTTCGGGTACCGAAACGCCATGATTGGTTCCCGCAGCTTCGTTCGTCCACTCCTTGCAGCCCCCTTCATCGTCGGAGCGATCAACGTGTTGCGGGCACCGACGATGGTCACAGAGGGCGCCGAGAAAGTCGGCGTGCCGATCGCAGACAAGGTGGGTTTACCAACCGACCCCGAAACCCTGGTCACGATCAATGCCGCTGTTCAGTTGGGTGGCGGCGCGCTGCTGCTGTTGGGCGTCTTGCCCCGGCCGGCTTCGATTGCATTGGCCGCTTCACTGATCCCGACCACCCTTGCGGGCCACAGATTCTGGGAAATCAAGGATCCGGCCAAGCGGATGACGCAAGTCATCCAGTTCGCCAAAAATGCTGGTCTACTCGGTGGGCTGCTGCTCGCCGCGCTCGACACGGGTGGTCGACCATCGGTGTTCTGGTCCAGCCGCCGTGCCGCCAGCAGAGCTGCCGGCTCGGTCAGCGACATCGCCCAATCCGTCGCCCACACCGTCTCGGGTACGGTCGGCAACGCATACCACGCGCTCCCGGTCGTCTCCTGACCAAACCCTTGGCTGACCTGGTGTCCGACGTCGACACGAACGCTTCACGTCGTGCCTGAGGGCGACACCATCCGGCGGCTGGCGAACTCGATCACGACCCGGTTCGCCGGCCAGAAGTGCGTCAAGACGGTGACCCGCGATCCCCGGCTGGTCGGGCTGGACTTCAGCGGCGCCATCCTCGTCGAGGCCGACGCGTTCGGTAAGCACCTGCTGATCCGATTCGATGATGGTCGAACGCTGCATGGGCATCTGTTGATGACGGGTTCGTGGACGGTTGGGCCCGCATCGAAGGAACCTGCATGGCGACGTCGGGTGGAGCTCTGGATGGAGGACGGCCGCCTCACCGGTATCGACGTTCCGATCCTCGGCGTGGTGCCGACCGCTGACGAGAGCCGAATCGTCGGCCACCTCGGACCCGATCTCTGCGCAGCAGCATCACCTGACATCTCAGACATCGTCGACCGCCTGGTTCGGTCGCCATTCGCGCCGCTCGCCGGGGCGCTCCTGGACCAGCGCAACGTTGCCGGCTTCGGCAACCTTTACGCAGTCGAGTTGCCCTTCATCGTCGGAGTGTCGCCAAATCAGACAATCGACACGGTCGACCACCTCGACGTTCTCATTCGGCTCGGAGCCGCCGTCATCCGCACCAACGCTCGTCGAGGTCCGCAGAACACCACCGGCCGCAGGTTGGCGACGGACGATCACTACATCTATCCCAAGCGAGGGCGGCCGTGCCCGATCTGTGGGACCAGGTTGGATGGTTGGACCGAGCAACAGAGCCCGTGGCAGAGGGTGTCGACATGGTGCGCGACCTGTCAGCCACTGTCCGATCGGAGAGCGGTGGATCTCGATCGGGCCCGACGACTGTTGGCGTTGCACCCTGCTCGCCGTGAGCCGGAGTACCCCTGATGACGCGCTCGAGTGCGGGAATCGTGCTCGTCCGTCTCCCGGTTCCGTCGGGCACGAACGTGCCCGTCCCCGAAATTCTGCTCGTGCATCCCGGAGGCCCGTTCTGGCGCAACAAAGACCTTGGCCACTGGTCGATCCCCAAGGGTGAATACGGCGGTGACGAGGATCCGAAGTTGGTCGCGCTGCGAGAGTTCGAAGAGGAGTTGGGCGTTGGGTGCCCGGCGAACCGGTTGTTTGCGATCGGCCAGATTCGCCAAGCTGGTGGGAAGGTGGTGACGGCGTGGTGCGGGGTGGGCAGCATCGACACCGGCGCGATCGTCAGCAACACGTTCGAGATGACTTGGCCCCCGCGCTCAGGCGTCACAGCCCAATTTCCGGAAGTGGACCGGGCCGAGTACTTCGCTGCGGACGAAGCGCTCGCGCGAATTCTGCCGAGTCAGGCACCGTTGATCCACGCAGCGCTCTCGGCGCTTGGCGACGCAGGCCTGCTCTGAGCACTGCCATCCGACTCGATCAGGGTTTGATCCGAGCGCCATCGGGCGGTCAACCAACCGTGTAGTCGCCGAGATCAGGACTGCGGGTCCGCTGCCAGTAGTCGAGCAACGTGAACGGCCAGTTTTGGGCAACCCTGCCGTGAGCATTTTTATACCAACTGTTGACCGGGCTCCAGCCCCACGCCATCATCCGATTCTCGCTGTCGACCGATTCGTTGAACCGGTCGTGAACGTCTGCTTTCACTTCGACAGCGGCGCCACTGGCTTCCAACGACATCCGCAACAGGCCGAGAATCAGCCGAACGCCGCACTCGGAGAAATAGATGATGCTGCCGTTGACCACGATGTTCGTGTTCGGTCCGTACAGGCAAAACAAGTTCGGGAAGTTGGGAATCGTGACACCGAGGTACGCCCGGGCATCGCCACCCCACTGCTGGTGGAGGTCGATACCGTCGCGACCGACGACCCGCATCGGCGACAGGAAGTTCGCCGCTTGGTAGCCCGTGCCATAGATGATTACGTCCACATCGATCTGGCTACCGTCTGCCATCTCGATGCCGCGCTCGTTGATGTGGCCAATGGCGTCGGTATCGAGTTGGACGTGCGGCCGCTTCAGCGTGGTCGCCCAAATCCCGTTGTCGCGCACCATCCGCTTGGCGCCCGGCGGGTAATTGGGGATGACCTTGGCCAACAGGTCCGGGCGATCGGCAAACTCGGATCGGTAGTACTCGATCAGGATCTGGCGGGTGAATTCGCTGATCGCATTCACAGAAGAGCCGTCGGACTCCCATTCGGGGTCGACCCGGACCACATCGATTGCGGCATCACCCATTCGCCAGAAGATGGAGAACCGATTGAGTTCGCTGTAGGTCGGCACATGCCCGTAGAGCCACGTCAGCCCGGGACTGATCGGATCGTGGTAATCCGGTGTCGGGGCGAACCACGGCGGAGTCCGCTGAAAGACGATGACACTGCTCGCCTGGTCGGCAACGTGAGGGACGAACTGCAACGCGCTGCATCCGGTGCCGATCACCGCGACCCTCTTGCCGTCGAGATCCACGTCGTGACGCCACTCGGCAGAATGGAAATAATCCCCCTGGAACGTGGCGATGCCATCGATTGTCGGCCACGATGCCCGATTGAGTTGCCCAACTGCGCTGATCACCGCATTGGCCACGATCCGCTGCTCGTTGCCATCGCAATCCAGGTAAAGCACGGTCCACATCGAGTCGGTCTCGTTCCAGATGGCGGACTGGACACTCGCGTTGAACCGGATATTCGGGCGGATACCGAACTCGTCGGCGCAGGCTCGGAAGTAGTCGTGCAAGATGTCCTGCGTGCTGAAATGAAACGGCCAATCGTGGCGCTGGGCGAACGAGAAGCTGTAGTTGTGGTTCGGATTGTCCACCCTGCAACCGGGATACACGCTCTCGTGCCAGGTGCCACCGACGTCGTCGTTCTTGTCGAGGATCACGTATGACACGCCGGCCTGATTGAGCCGATGGCCCGACAGCAGCCCAGACATCCCTGCACCGATAACAACCACCGAGAAGTCGACGTCGGGCGCAATCTCGCTCTTGATCCAACCCGGGGCCCGCCGATCCTCGCCGCGATACGCCAACTCCTCCTCCAGCAACGGAAGATAGGCACTCATCTCCGAACCACCCACGGTGAACTCGAGAATTCGCAACAGGTCCGCGTCACTCGGCGGTGGCGCTGGAACGCAGCCACCGTCTCGATACGAGGCCAACACCTGCAGTGCGATTGCCCGGATCGACGCTTGCTGCTCATCGGTGAAGCCCGACTGGGGCATGGTCAACATCAGCGGATCAGGACGCAGGTCCAGGCGAAGCAGGCTGAGGTCGCCCGTGAGGTATGCAAGCGCAGGAAGTAACGGAGCAAGCTCGGCGGCTTCCAGCGCGGCCTCAATTTCAACGTCGCTGGCAATGATCGTTTCGACGACGCCCACGAACGGACTCGGTGACGACGAGACGGTGAGCGACATGTGGAACCCCCTGGTAATGCCGAAGCGAAAATGAACGTAGTGCCGAACAGAACGTCGATGCGGGTCGGGCAGGATTCAGCGGTCGAGGTCAACTGCGCAGAATCAGGTCGCAGGCATCAGTTGCTCACGCCTGGCATAGGCCCAGCCGGGGCCGCGGAGCGCGTACGACAACCGGTCCGACCAGTTCGTCGAGCCAGCGATGTCGCTGAACATATCTCGATACTCGTGCGTCATCACGTCCCACAGACCGAACGATTCGATGTTCTTGGTCAGCCCGTAGATCACTGGATCCTCATCGGGCAGTTCACGCTGGAAGGTGCCGAACAGCCTGTCCCAGATGATCAAGATCCCACCATGATTTCGATCGAGATAACGGCGGTTGCTGCCGTGATGCACCCGATGATGAGAAGGAGTGTTCAACACTTCCTCGCACCGTCGGATCGTTCGAACGGTGTCGGTGTGGATCCAGAATTGATAGATCAGGTTGATGCCGCGTGAGTACTCGATGAGTGACGGCCGAATGCCGGCCCTGGCCATTGCCCCATAGGGAACCCAGACGCCGAAGGCACTTGCAACGGGTTGACGCAATGCAGTCGACAGGTTGAAATGCTCGCTGGAGTGATGCACCACATGAATCGCCCACATCGCCCGGATCTCGTGCTGCATCCGATGATTCCAGTAGTACACAAAGTCCCATCCCACCATTGCGGTCGTCCAGGCGAGAACCCCCGTTCCGAGATCTCGGCTCTTGCCGATGACCCACTGACGCTTGACCGACGACACGTAACCGGTGCACGCGGTCAACAACACACCGGCACCGGCGACCGTGGCCACGCCGCCAACCCTGGCGACGCCTCGCGCACGCCGGGCGACACGCGATCGTGATGCTTGCCTGTCCGGATCAGCCTGGTTCGCCGACGTAACGGCATATCGGACAAACACGCGATCTGCAATTGTCGTGACGGTAGCTGCAGCTGCGACACCAACGACCAACGCCTTGCCGAATCGCCCCTTGCCAGGCACGACGTGGCCACCGAGATACTGGGTGATCGGCATGATCAAACTTCCGACCCCCATCGCAATGCTCGCCCGCGTATCGGCGCGCAGGTAGTCGGCCGCCGACGGACCAACCTGCTCGGCGCGCTTGTTCAGCTTGCGCTGCTCCCACACCATCGCTCCGATGTACAGCGGTGCTGCAGCGGCGGCGAGATCCATGGCTGCATTCAAGCGCTTCGGAGGCAGAACTTGCTGGTCGTGGACCGGCTCTCAGTCCTCTTCGTCTTCGTCAGAATCCTTGCCGTCACTCACAAAGAGTGTGATCTGGCTGCCGTTCTCGGCATTGATCTCGAGACCGACCACTTCATCCTTGTCGCCGCCTGCACCTTTGAGGCGCTTCTCGCGAACTTCGAAACCACTCGCTTCGAGCAGCGTACGCGCCTCGGACCGATCGAGGCCGATGACAGCGTTGGGGTCGATTGCGGGCAGAGCGATCACGGGAGCGACAGTCGTCACCGGCACCTCGACGGCTGGCAGCGCTGTCACAGTCGGCTCGACAGAGATCGGAATCACCACGTCGCTGGCGACCGTCGTGGCCCCCGTATCGGCCACCTCGGCCGCGCCGCCACCTGCTGCGATGACGCCAGCGACGATGATCAGAGCGATGACACCGAACGCAATTGCGAGGATTGGCAGGCGTCTGGCAGGACTCCGCTGATCGGACGCAAGAGCGACCTGAGGTGAAGCGGCCTGAAAGGACGCCGGAACAGGAGCGATTCGAGTTGGCATCAGGCCAGTCGGTTCTACCGAATCGATCCCAGCGAGACCGATTGGCGGCCTCCCTGGGGCCGTGGCGGCAACCGCCGGCTGCACGGCGGTGTGGAGCACGGTCGAGCCGTGGACACTGGCGCGCATCGCCGCAAACCGAGCCCCCAACTGGCCAGCATCGGCGGGGCGATCCGCTGGGCGCTTCGAGAGCATCTCACCCACGACCCGAGCAACGTCGGCGGGCACTTCGGGGGGCAGCGGTGGTGGCGGCTCGTGGACGTGGGCCATCGCGATCGCAACCGATGTCTCACCACGAAACGGTCGATGCCCAGCGAGCATCTCGAAGCCGATCACCCCCAAGGAGTACACGTCGCTTGCAGCGGTCGCCGAGTGACCAGTGGCCTGCTCTGGCGAAATGTATTGCGGCGTGCCGAGAACCTGCCCGGTCGCTGTGAGCGGCACGGAGTCGACCAACGTCGAAATCCCGAAGTCGGTGATCTTGACCGTACCGTCGGCCATGACCAGGAGATTGCCCGGCTTGATGTCGCGATGAACGACGCCGACCGAATGCGCAGCATCGAGTGCAGAACAGGTCTGAGCGAGAATCGACAGTGTCATCGGGACCGAGAGCGCACCGTCGCGAGCCAATAGCGCCGACAGCGGCTCGCCCTCGACCAATTCCATCACCAGGTAAGCGATGTCCTGGTCTTCTCCGTAGTCGTATATTCCAGCGATCCCCGGATGGGACAAGGCGGCCGTGTGCCGGGCCTCGGCGCGAAACCGCTCGAGGAACCCCGGCTCTCCAACAAGTGCAGGACGCAGCAATTTGACAGCAACAGACCGACCGAGAACCTGGTCAGCGGCGCGCCACACCTCCCCCATCCCGCCCGCGGCAATCAGTTCGCCGAGCCGATAGCGGCCGCCGAGCAGTGTCTCGCGTTCGAAAGTCACGGGTGCTGGTACCCGTTACGTGCCAGATTCAGACGCCGCATCGGATTCGAGTGTGCCGTGCCACGGGTCATAGCGGCTGTTCGGGGGCTAAAAGGCGAGTGAGACTGCGGCCATCGATGCCCCCGCAACGAGCAGCCAACTCAGCAAGCCAAGCACGAGCGGGCGACCGCCGAGGGTGCGCAACTTGCGGATGTCGACCGCACTGCCCAGGCCGGCGAGTCCCATTCCGAGCGTCAGCGTTTCCAACTGCTTCAGGCCAGAGAGTGACCCAGACGACAAGACGCCGGTCGAGCGGACAGCAACCGCGACGAGGAACATCACGACGAAGAGCGGCAGAATCGGCGGCCGACGGGCCGCTGCGACCGTCGTCACCACCGAGGTCCGGGCAGAACGCCGCCGGGCCGAAATTGCGACCCCGGTGAGCAACGGAGCGAGAAGCGCAACCCGTGTCAACTTCACCACGACCGCTGCCTTGAGGGCAGTGTTGTCGCGAGTCGATGCCGCGGCGACAACCTGGCCGACGTCGTGCACCGATGCGCCGACCCAGGAACCGAAGATCTGACTCGACAGACCCATCAACGAACCAAGCGGCGGCAGGACCAGGATGGCTAAGGATCCGCACAGCGTGACCAGGGCGATCGAGTAAGCGACCTCCTCCTCGGTGGCGTCGGAAAACGGTTCAGCCGCAGCGATGGCGGATGCCCCGCAGATGGAATACCCGGTTGCGATCAACATCGAGAGCGACCGGCTCAGGCCAAGTTTGCGGCCCAGGTACTGGGTCCCGAAGAACGTGATCACAACAACCGCACAGACCGCGATCAAGGCACGTGGGCCGAGATCGAGAACCTCCGACATCGAGAGTCGAAAACCAACGAGCACGATACCGATCCGAAGGATCCGTCGGCCTGCCAACTTCAACCCTGGCCGGTGGGCCGGTCGGACGATTCCGATGTTGGCCGCAACGGCTGCCAGCACGACCACGATGACGTGGGGCGAGACGGCATCGGACAGTTCGTGGACCAAGATCCCGATGCATGCAGCGACGAACGCCATAACCAGGCCCGCCAAGTTGCCAGCGGGCTGTGCTGGCGTCTTCTCGGTTGGGCGCTGGAGGATGTCAACCATCATTCATCAATCGTGCGCCTTTCGGCGGCGGCCGTCCACGCAGCTTTCGCTGCTAGGTCATAGGCTGTGGCTATGACCCAGCTTCGTGTGGAAGATCTTGTCGGTCTCGAATTGTTCCTCGATACCTTGCGGCACGGCAGCATCTCTTCGGCGGCTCGTGATCACCACATCTCCCAACCTTCGGCGACGGAAAGGCTTCGAACACTGGAGCGGCGCCTCGGTGTCAACCTTCTGCAGCGGGGGCCGGGGGGCTCCGCTCCGACTCCGGAGGGGGAAGCCGTTGCGGAGTGGGCCCGAGAAGTTCTCGTCGCGATTGCCCGAATGGACGACGGGGTGACTGCGATGCGTGCTCCGTCCGCCCACTACCCGCTGCGGATCATGGCCAGCCTGACTGTCGCCGAGTACGTCATGCCGGTTTGGTTGCACGCTCATCGATCCGCAGGCGGCGCTTCGGTTGAACTCGCGGTCGGGAACTCCGTCGCGGTCATCCGTGCAGTGATCGACGGATCGGCGCAACTCGGCTTCATCGAGGGACCACGCCGAATCATCGGGTTGCGTACCGCCGTTGTCGGCGGTGATTCGTTGACCGTTGTCGTTGCACCCACCCACCCCTGGGCGCGCCGTCGCGCGCCGGTTGGGGCGGACCTTCTCGCGTCAACGCCATTGCTCTTGCGAGAGCCAGGATCTGGAACCCGCGATGCGTTCGAAGCGGCCTTGGCGGCCACCGGCAGAGTTCCTGCTGAACCGCTTGCAGTGTTGGCGTCGACAACCACGCTGAAGGCCGCAAGCGCCGCGGGCGACGGGCCGAGCGTGCTCAGCGAGTTGGCAGTTGCTTCCGAATTGGCGCACGGCACGCTCGTCTCGGTCCCGGTCGTCGACCTCGACCTGTCCCGCCAGTTCCGAGCGGTCTGGCGACCCAAGTCCAACGATGCCAATGTCCAAAGCTTCGTCAAGATGTCCCGAGCGATCAGCCGGCGCGCATCCTGACATCACGACGGTCTGCTGCGTTGGCGGAGCAATTCCGCCGTCTCATCGGAGACGCGAGCGTCGAGCAGCGCCGTGACGAGATCGACGAGATGGCTCGTGAACAGCTGATCGTCGCGCCGGGCTGCCCCGGACGCCCGCCGAGCAAGCTCGGTCGCGCTCACCCGAATCGCCGTGAACCGGTGGTGCAGACGACGGACGGCAACGTCTGGAAGCAGTGGCCCGACAAGCTGGCGCCACCGGTTGATACTGTCGCGCTGATCGGATGTCGCGCGCTGACTGATCGAGAACTCGGCCCGGTTCACGACTTGGGCGTGAATTTGCAAGTAGTGACGGCCGCCGTCGGGGTCGGCAAGTTTGCCGGCGGAAGGTCGCACCAGAGCGCCCGCCAACGTTCGGAGATCGTCGAATCCGCCGACGCGGTAGTCGTCGAGCAAACGGTGACGCTCAGTTTCGACGGCATCGTGATGTTTGATGAGAACTGCCCGTAGCAAGCCCTGGCGATCCCGGAAGTGATACTGCAGCGCTGTCGAGTTTCGCAGGCCCGACGCAGCGTTGATCTCTCGGAGCGAGACCGCGTCGATGCCCCGCTCGGCGAACAGCACCTCGGCCGCTGATACCAACTTCTGTTTGGTCGACTCGGGATTCGGTGCCATGCTCGACGTAAGGTACCATTTCATGCGATCGCTTGAGATCGCAGAGCTACGAATATCGGATCAGTCGCAGGAGACAACCATGGCCATAGATTTCACCCTCGCACCGGAGCACGAAGAAATTCGCCTGCGCGTTCGAACCTTCGTCGAAGAGACGATCAAGCCGGCCATCGAACCGTTCGGGCACCGCGAGGAGCTGAAAGGTGATGGGTACCGCGACTACATCACGGCCCTGATCCGCCTTCGCGGTCAAGCAGTCGAGGCGGGTCTGTGGCTGCCGCACATGCCCAAAGAATGGGGTGGGATGGGTCTTGGCCATGTCGCGCTTGCGATGGTGCAGGCGGAGAGCGCGAAGACACGCGTCGGACCGTGGGTTCTGAACTGTCAGGCTCCCGACGAGGGCAACATGCACACCCTGGTTCACTGGGCAACCGACGAGCAGAAGGAGAAATACCTCAAGCCGCTGTGCGCCGGCACATCGTCGTCCTGCTTCGCAATGACCGAACCCGA
>JANOQU010000662.1:0-2699 GCA_031422355.1 Actinomycetes bacterium | reverse complement strand
CCGCCACCATCGAGGGCGCCGATTGTGAAGCGTCCATTCAAGGACTCGGCGCGGACGAGCATGTTGTCGAGGCCGCTCGACGTACCCCCGGCCATCGGCACATAACCGACGCCGTCATCATCGACCGTGAGCACGATGCGGCCGGCGCCAACGCTGATGCGGACACCGGCGGCGCTCGCCTGAGCGTGACGGGCAACATTCGACAACGCCTCCCGAAGGCACAGCAGCAGATGCCCGCGGGTTGGTTCGGTGACGGCACTGTCGATCGGCCCGACGATGTCACACGTCGGTCGAAACCCGAGGGCCTTTGCCGATTCCTCGCAAATCGCAGCGATCTCACCTCGAAGGCTCTGCATGACGCTCCATCGTTGATGGAGCTCGAAGATCGTCGAGCGGACCTGTCGGATGGACACATCAAGCTCATCGACAGCGCGCATGACGCGTTCAGCGGCTAATGGATCCTTGATCAACTGCGCAGCAGCTTGCAAGGACAACCCAGTCGCGAACAGCCTCTGAATCACGTCGTCATGGAGATCTCGGGCGATCCGCTCGCGCTCCTCGAGCAGGCTTGCGGTCCGAGCTTGTTCGTGGAGCCGGGCGTTCTCGATCGCAAGTCCCGCTGCCGCTGCGAGACCGACAGCCAGCTCCTGGTCGACCTCTGTGAACACCTGGCCATTGGCCTTGTCGGTCATGTACAGATTTCCGTAGACGACGCCACGTAGCCGGATCGGCACTCCCAGGAACGACGTCATCGGCGGATGCCCTGGCGGGAAGCCGAAGCTTTCAGGGTGGGCATTGATATCTGGGAGCCGCAACGGCTTCGGGTCGAGGATCAACATTCCGAGAATCCCATGCCCTTCGGGACGGGCGCCGATGCGGACCGTTTCTGCATCGCTCAATCCGACCGTGATGAACTCGGCGAGCCTCAAGCGAGATTCGTCGAGCACGCCCAGTGCTGCGTACTTCGCGTCGACGAGGTCAGCGGCAGTTTCGGTGATGCGCTTCAACGAATCGGCAAGTGTTTGCTCAGAGCCGATGGCCATCACGGCGTCGAGCAGCCGCATCAACTGTTTCGCACCGGAGAATTCGAAACGACTGGGCACACGGTGAGGTTACGCCAGCTCAGCTACGTTGTGACCGTGCCCACACTTCCACTCGCCACGGCATCTTGGATCACGCTGGTCAACTCGTGATCCGCGTCTTCCTTCTCGACGACCACGAGGTAGTTCGCCGGGGAGTGCGAGAGTTGCTGGAGAGTGCTGACGATCTCGAAGTCGTTGGAGAAGCCGGCACCGTGGCCGAAGCGCTGCACCGTGTCCCCGCGACGTTGCCCGACGTGGCCGTGCTGGATGTCCGACTTCCTGACGGCACGGGCATCGAGGTGTGTCGGGAGCTCCGCTCCGCAATGCCGCAATTGAAGTGTCTGATGCTGACGTCGTTCAACGACGACGACGCACTCTTCGACGCGATCATGGCTGGCGCGTCTGGCTATGTCCTCAAGGAGGTGCGGGGATCAGATCTCGTCGAGAGCATTCGCCGGGTCGCGGCCGGCCAATCGTTGCTCGATCCCGTGGTCACGGCGCGGGTCCTCGAACGCCTTCGGAACCCGCCCAAGGACGCGCTGACTGCGTCGCTCACCCCGCAGGAGAACACCATCCTCGGGCACCTTGCCGACGGGCTCACCAACCGCCAGATCGCGGAGCAGATGTACCTCGCGGAGAAGACCGTCAAGAACTATGTGTCCAACCTGCTCGCAAAGCTGGGCATGAATCACCGTACCCAGGCGGCCGTATACGCAGCTCGACTTGCGGAACGACGGTCGCAGCGCCCTGACGGCTGAATTTGCACGAGCAGAGCACAAAGTCCCATCACGACATGCCTCGGTCCTCTGATGCCCGCTCCGACGCTTCCCTACGGTGATCAACACAAGCATTCTGATCAACCGGAGGAACCAATCATGACCACGTCAACCGTTGCACCACCACGTGCCGCTCTGCCAGAGGCCGAGCAGGTGACCCCGGAGCCGGTGATTGCGCTGAAGCGCCGTACCATCGACTCTGTCCTGATTGGCTTCGGAGTCGTCGCAACTGCGGTGTTCGCAGTCGCCGGCGGACTGCTGACCTGGGGCAACAGCTTCGCCGACGACTACGTCACCAGGGAGTTGTCGTCTCAGAACATCACCTTCCCAACCGCCGAAGCCCTCACCGAGGACGGGCGCACCGATCTGCTCGAGTTCGCAGGCAATCGCCTCGACACCGGGGATGAGGCGGAGGGATACGCCAGCTACATCAATGGCCACCTCGAGGCCATCGCCGACGGAGCGACCTTCGCCGACCTTGGTGCCATCGAACGTGCTGCCAAGGCTGAAGTCACCGCCGCGGTCGAAGCTGGTCAACCACAGGCTGAGATCGATGAACTCAAGGCGACTGCTGCAGGCATCACAGGCCAGCGGGACAGCCTCTTCCGAGGCGAGACCCTCCGAGGCCTGCTGCTGTCCGCTTACGCTTGGTCGACTGTCGGGACGATCGCAGGCATCGCAGCGATCGGTGCCTTCATCGCTGCTGGCATCATGGCCCTGCTGGTGGTGCTCGGTGTCGTCCACCACCGCCGTACCCCCAAGACCGCCTGACCAAAACCGCCTGACCAGCTCGACAGCAGAGCTGCGCAAGCCATCGTGCCCGGCCCTCAAGGGCCGGGCA
>JANOQU010000661.1:0-9654 GCA_031422355.1 Actinomycetes bacterium | reverse complement strand
GTATGCACCGCCCGCAGTGGAGTTCCCGAACACCAGTGAGATTGTCGGAATACCCATTGCGGACAACTGAGTGATGTCGTGGAATGTCTGTCCACCCGGTACGAAGAGATCGGCTTGGGTTGGCAGGTCGGCACCGCCTGACTCCACCAGATTGACCAGTGGCAAACGATTGATCCGGGCGATCTCCAGGGCTCGGAGTTGTTTGCGAAGCGTGTAGGGATTCGATGCGCCACCTTTGACCGTTGGGTCGTTTGCGACCACGACGCACTCGACGCCGCTGATGACGCCAATCCCGGTGACGACGCTGGCTCCGGTATGAAACGAGGTCCCCCATGCCGCAAGTGGTGAGAGCTCGAGGAATGCCGAGTCGATGTCGACCAGCAATTCGATTCGCTCACGCGCCAGCATCTTGCCCCGTGCCCGATGGCGCGCCTGGTATGACTCCCCACCGCCTGCCAGCGCGGCCGCCACCTGTTCGTCGTGATGTCGAAGCAGTTGGATCATTCCGGCGCGATTCGACGCGTAAGCGGCACTCGATGTGTCGACGTGCGATCGCAGGCGTGCCAACGGTCCCCCCTTCGCTCTCGCTGGTCCCCGCGGGTCCAGCTGATCGGCCCGAGGATACATCGACGCAGATACCGTGGCTGGATGCCGTCAGCGTTTCTGCATCCCTTCGCCAGCCCCACTCGCGAGAAGTTCATCCGAATCGTGCGAGGCCACGGCGCTCTGTTGTGGGACTCCGAGGGCAACGAATTGATCGATGGAATGGCGAGCTTGTGGTACTGCGCGATTGGTCATGGTCGGGCCGAGATGGCCGAGGCAGTGGCCGCTCAGATGAGCACACTCGAGGCGTACTCGTGCTTCGATCCGTTCACGAACGAACCTGCCGAAGCACTGGCCGAGAAGCTGGTCAGCCTCAGTCCGTTGCCTGGATCAAGGGTGTTCTTCACCGACAGCGGCAGCGAATCGGTCGACACTGCAATGAAGCTCGCCCGCCTCGCCCACGTCCAAGCTGGTCACCCCGAACGCACGCTGATCATCAGCCGCACCCGCGGGTATCACGGTACGAACTACGGCGGCACCAGCGCCCAGGGAATCGCCCCCAATCGGGTTGGGTACGGTCCGCTCGTGCCAGACGTGGTCCAGGTGCCGAGTGACGACATCGAGGCCCTGGCGACGTTGATGAAGGAGCGCAGCGCAGAGATCGCTGCCGTGATCACCGAACCAATCCAAGGAGCCGGCGGGGTGTTCCCGCCCGTAGATGGTTACCTGCAGGGTCTGCGCAAGCTGTGTGATCAGCACGGAGCATTTCTGATCTTCGATGAGGTGATCACAGGGTTCGGCCGCCTCGGATCATGGTTCGGCGCCCAGCACTACGGCGTCACACCGGATTTGTTGACCTTCGCAAAGGCCGTGACATCGGGATACCAGCCACTCGGCGGCGTGTTCGTCGGTCGCGCTCCGCTCGCTGCCCTCGAGGCGGACACGTCGTTCATCCTCCGCCACGGTTACACCTACAGCGGCCATGCCAGCGTCTGCGCGGCTGGTCTCAAGAACCTCGAGATCATCGAGCGCGAAGGTCTCCTCGAGCGCGCCAAACATATCGGCGAGCGGCTCGGATCGGGCTTGGACGCCTTGGCCGCCGACGGAGTGATCGACCATGTCCGCGGTGATGGCGCAGTTTGGGCGGCTGGACTTCGCCTCGACCAGAATGCGATGGCGATTCGCGACCGGATGCTGACGACAGGCGGCGTTGTACGCGCGATCAACACCGACACCAACACGTTCTGCCCGCCACTCGTGATCACCGATGGCCAGATCGACCGACTCCTCGACATCTTCGCCAACGCTGCTACAGAGTGATCACAACCGGTTACTCAAGACCGACGAACTGGCGCCGATAACTCCTTCGTGGAGAGTCGACTTTTGCCCAGCATCCTGTTCGTCACGTTCTCGCTGTGCTCGATGGTGGCGCTGGTGATGACCGGCCAACGCTGACCGGGCTGATCAGTGTCGCCCTAGAGGATGCCCTTCAGTCGCTCGCTGGCGCGCTCAAACTCCCTGCGTGGCACGAGAATTCGGAAGTGGTTCGTGGTCTCGGTTGCCACATTGAAGTTTTCGTGACCGGTCGCGTCGAATCCGTCCTCGCGTAGCCGGGCAAGTGTCATTGGACCGCTTGCAGCCGGCACGACGATGAGTTCGATCGGCTCGTCGGGATCTGCGGGTTCACCCCGGCTGATCACTTCGTAGAACTTCTGAAAGAACTTCACGTTGCAGCCACCTTCAGGCGAACCGTCACCACGTCGCCGAGTTGAATTCCTTCACCCTTACGCACGACGTCCTTCAGCGGCACGATGTAGCGCCCGTCTTTGGGAAACAGGGATGTGGTCCACTGCGTTCCGCCGATCTTGGCTGTCACGGGAATCATCCCCCATCCATAGGAAACCGCCGAGGAAATCGTCTCGAGTGCGTCGCACTCGTCCTCAGGAACCGTGACGAAGTGCCACGGAGACGGACCCTTCCAGAACCACACCTCGCCGCTGAAGTTCAACTGCATCCGCTCACACTAGAAGTACGAGCACGCCCCCGGGAACCGGCAGCGCATGTGGCTCACAATGCCACCCAGACCATGACCATCGCTCGCACACCGTTGGTCAGCATGGTCAAGAACTCGGCGTCGCGACTCGCCTCGCCGTCGTCGAGCCAGAGGCAGATGCTTTCGTAGAGATGACTGACCAGGGATGCCGCCGCCCAGTGGTTCATCGTCGGATCGGGAATCGCTGGAGACAGCAGGGCAACGGCGTAGTCGGTCGCCGCTGACTTGAACAGGGTGAACAGTTCGGCGAATTCAGCTTGGTTCGACGCGTGACGCCACAACAGGCGGAAGCCATCCGGGTGCCGTCGGGCAATGCCGAGTAAGAGCGCTGCGATCGAGTTGCGTTGGTCGAACTGCTCTGGCTCGCTGCCGAACTCGAAGCTCTCGGCGATGTCATCGAGCACCGCGGCGAGTACTGCGAGGTACAGCGCCTCCTTGGACTCGAAGATCCGGTAGACGATCAGTCGCGTCACGCCAGCGGCGCGGGCGACGTCTTCCATCGACGTCTTGTCGTAACCACCGCTTCGGAACACCGAGGCAGCGGCGCGCACGATCTGGGCCCGTCGTTCCACACGCGGCAGTCGAACCGCCGCATGGGACTTGGTCGTGACCACAGCCATTGACATATGTATACACGAGTGTTTACATGAGGTCCATGAAATTCGGAATCTTCTATGAGCACCAAATCGGCCGACCATGGGACGACACGACCGAGCACCAGTTGATTCAAAATGCACTCGAACAGGTTGAGCTGGCAGACAAACTCGGCATCCAGTACGTCTGGGAGGTCGAGCATCACTTCCTCGAGGAGTACAGCCATTCCTCCGCCCCGGAAGTGTTTCTTGCCGCCTGTAGTCAGCGCACCAAGAACATGCGACTCGGTCACGGCATCATCCTCACGGCACCTCAGTTCAATCATCCGGCTCGCACCGCGGAGCGGGTGAGCATGCTGGATCTCGTGTCGAATGGTCGGGTCGACTTCGGCAGCGGGGAGTCCAGCAGCGAAGCCGAACTCGGCGCGTTCGGCGTAGATCCGTTGAAGAAGCGTGAGGCGTGGCTCGAGGGTCTCCAGACGGCCTTGCGGTGCATGGTCGAGTCGCCCTTCACCGGTGTCAACGGAGAGTTCGTCACGATGCCTCCCCGCAACGTGGTCCCGAAACCGATCCAGAAGCCACACCCACCGTTGTGGGTTGCGTGCAGTCGCCGCGAGACAATCCTGCTCGCGGCCGAGAAGGGCATCGGCGCTCTGACGTTCGCGTTCATCGATCCCGAAGAGGCCAGATCATGGGTCGCGGAGTACGAGCAGACGCTCGCTGACAAGTGTGTGCCGGTCGGCTATGCCGTCAACCCGCAAGTCGCCTGCGTCAGCCCGATGATGATGCATCATGACGAGAACGAGGCCATCCGCCGCGGCGTCGAGGGTGCAAATTTCTTCGGCTACAGCCTCGGCCACTTCTACGTCTTCGGCAAGCATGCTCCCGGCGTCACCGATGTATGGGCCGAATACATCGAGCGCCGCGCTGCGCAGGGCTTCGATCCGGAGGCAATCGCTCAAGCAGTTCGTGAGGAACGTCTCGGAGCCAAGGTCGCCGGCGGCGACACGACCGGACTCCGCGGCTGCATCGGCACACCCGAGCAGGTCCGCGAGTTTCTCCTGCGCTACGAAGATGCCGGCGTCGATCAAGTGATCTTCGTGATGCAGGCTGGCCGGAACCAGCACGAGCACATCATGGAATCGATCGAGATGTTCGGACGAGAAGTGCTGCCCGAGTTCATCGAGCGCGACGCAGCAGCGGTCGAAGCCAAGGCCAAGCGGATGGAACCAATCGTCGAGGCGGCCCTCGCCCGCAAGGAGGCAGAGATCGCTGCCGCCGGTGGTCCAGTGGACATCGGCGACTACTCCTTCCCGGCCATTCCCCGCCAGTGGGCGGAAAAGACACACGATCAGAACGTCGAGCAGTGGCTGGAGAAGTTCGCCGATGATCGTGCCACGGGCAAGCGCGACTCATCCGCTGGGATCGCGGGCTGACGTGACTTGCGATTCCCCCAATCACGTCTTCGAAGAAATGGGATCCCTGCTATGACCGATACGACCGAACTGCTCTTCAACCCGTTCGACCCGGCCTTCCGGGCGAACCCATATCCGTTCTACGACATACTTCGCGACAGACAGCCGATCTACTTCAGTCCCTTCGACACGGTCGTGCTGTCGCGATACGAAGACGTTGCCGTCACACTGCGAAGCAACGACTTCAGCCGCGACATCGAGACGAACGCGAACGTCCAACCCAACTCACTCCAGACACGCAAGCGCGAGGCCCGCGAGGACACAGGCGGCAGATCGATCCTGAACCTCGACCCGCCGGACCACACCCGGTTGCGTCGACTCGTCAGTCTCGCGTTCACGCCATCTGCGATCGAACGGTTGCGACCACGAATCCAGCAACTCGTCGACGACGTACTCGACGTTGCAGCCGAGCGCGGCTCGATGGAGTTGATCGACGAATTGGCGTTTCCGGTCCCGTTTCAGGTCATCAGCGATCTCCTCGCAATGCCCACCGAGCGAGCGATCGAACTGCGCCAGTGGTCGCAACACCTCACGGCCTCACTGGAACCAACGGCAAACGACGACGACATGGATTTGGCAGACGCGGCAATCGCCCAGTTCATCCCGTACCTCACCAATATCGTTGAAGACCGTCGTCGAAACCTTGGCGACGACCTCCTGTCGTCGCTGATCCAGGTCGAAGAGAGTGGCGACCGGATGACGACACAGGAGCTGATTGCGTTCGTCCTGCTGCTGTACGTCGCCGGCCACGAAACAACGGTCAATCTGGTTGGCAACGGAATGCTTGCCCTGCTTCGCAACCCGGACCAACTCGCGCTGTGGCGAGATAATCCGTCCCTCGGAGGCAGCGCCGTCGACGAACTGTTGCGGTATGACGGACCGGTCCAATTGACGGTTCGGGTACCCATCCGACCCGTTCACTATGGCGATATCACCGTCCAACCCGGCACCGTCGTGATGCCCGTGCTCGGCGCTGCCAACCACGACCCGTCGATGTTCGACAAGCCCCACGAACTGCACCTCGACCGGCCGAACGCCAGTCGTCACCTCGCCCTCGGCGGAGGAATCCACTACTGCCTTGGCGCATCCCTCGCCAAACTAGAAGCCCAGGTCGCGATCGGCTCGGTGATCCATCGATTCCCGAACCTGGAACTCGCCGGCGACCCGAGTTGGCGCGATCGTCTCACGATCCGCGGTGTGGACCGCCTCCCGCTCAGCGTCTGACGGCCTCGCTCAACGAATAAGCAAGTTCATCTTCAGTCGTTGGCGAGAAGGTACATCAGGCTGCTGGTGTCCCAACGCTTGCCGCCCTTGGCCATGACTTCTGCATAGCGCTGGTCGACGATTTCGGTGATCGGTAGGTGAGCGCCGTTTCGGCTTGCCTCATCGATGCAGATGCCGAGATCCTTGCGCATCCACTCGACCGCAAACCCGAAGCCGAACTCACCCTGAGCCATCGTGAGCGCACGATTGTCCATCTGCCAACTCTGGGCCGCGCCTTTGCCGATCACCTCGACCACCTTGGTGACATCGAGACCCGCATGCTGGGCGAAATTGACCCCTTCTGCCAGCGCCTGGACGAGACCGGCAATGCAAATCTGGTTGACCATCTTGGTCAACTGCCCGGACCCGACCCCGCCCATCAACTCGCACGCCTTGGCGAAGCTCATCACGTACTGTCTGGCCTTCTGAAACACGAGCAGGTCGTCGCAACCGCACATCACGGTGAGCGCGCCGGACTCGGCTCCGGTCTGACCACCGCTGACAGGAGCATCCACGAAGCCGATACCAAGAGCCGAAGCCGCAGCTGCGATCTCTCGGGCGACTGCGGCCGAGGCCGTCGTGTGATCCACAAGCACCGAACCCTTTTTCATCCCTGCGAGCGCACCGGCGTCGCCAAGCGCAACCGAACGGATGTCGTCATCGTTTCCAACGCACAGGAAGACGACATCGGCATCCGCCGCAGCATCGGCTGGCGTTTCAGCCGACCAACCACCGTTCGAATCGACCCATGCCTGGGCTTTCGTTGCGGTTCGATTGAACACCGTCACGTCGTGGCCCTTCTGCGCGAGATGTCGCGCCATCGGCGACCCCATGACTCCCAAACCAACGAATGCAACCTGTCCCATGGCCCGAGTCTGGCAGACGCTGGCGCGCTAACGGAGCGTGCGAGCGATCTCGTCGATCAGAGATTCCGGCGTGGAGGGATGCATGAAGATCAATCGCCCGACGGCCTCGCCGCGCCAGGTCGTCGGGGCAACGAACGCCACGCCATCATCCAGCAATCGGCGGGCCCAGACGCTCCAGTCGCCGGAGGACCACCCGGCCCGTCGAAACAGTACGACCGACAGTTCAGGTTCCATGACAAGCGAAACCCCATCGACTTGGCGCAGCGCGTCGGCGGCGTATTGAGCGAGTTCGATCCCCCGGCGAATCGCCGTCTCGTAGGCGCTGGTTCCGTGCAGGACCAAAGAGAACCAGAGTGCGAGCCCGCTGGCCCGACGCGTCAACTGGTACCCGAAGTCGGCCGGATTCCACTCATCGCCCGCTTGACGCAGCACATCGATGTATGGCCCGTGCTGGGTATGCACCGCACGGGCCAATTCTGGCTGACGGTAGAGCAGGGCGCATGATCCCGCCGGAGCGAACAGCCACTTGTGCGGGTCGACGATGAACGAGTCGGCCCGGCCGATGCCTCCCAACCGATCACGGAACTCCGCGAGCAGCAGTGTCGCTCCGCCGTACGCGGCGTCGACGTGGAACCACGCACCAATCTCGGCTGCGACATCGGCCAGCCCATCGAGGTCGTCGATCAATCCAGCGTTGGTCGAACCGGCGGCGGCGACAACGATGCCCACGTCGGTTCGCCCGCCGAGCGCTGCTCTCAACGATGGCCCTCGAAAGCGGCCGTCAGCGTCGGTCGCGACGACCATAGCTGTCAGCCCCAAGAGATGGAGCGTGTTGAAGATCGAGGCGTGGGCGGTGTCGGCCACCGCGACGACGCGGCGATCCGGGTGTTGCTCGCGGCCGACCGCCAATGCAGACAGGTTGCCAATCGAGCCGCCGCTCATGAAGCAGCCACCCGAATCGGCTGGCATTCCTGCGAGGCCGGCCAGCCACGACAACACCTGGTTTTCGGCAGCTACTGCACCTGCCGCCTCCAGCCATGACTCGGCTGCGACCGAAGTCGTGCCGACCACCGCATCCGCCCAGGCCGCCGCAGCCGACGGTGAAACCGGGACGAATGCCAGGAAACGTTCACTGTCGATGCCGACCGTGTTGCGAAGGACGGTGTCCGTCATCAACGACCATGCGGCCGCCGGGCCGAGCCCCGATGCAGTGATCGAATCACCGAGCGCTTTACTCAAATCGGCAGCCGTTGCGGTTGCGCCGAGGGGTGCTGTCACCAGCCGACCCTCGATGAACGTTGCGACCAACCGGGCCAAGTCCCCGATCTCGGCCTCGGCACCGTGGAGCGCGCTCACTGCCTACTGCGGGGTGACGTAGGCACTGGTGATACCGCCGTCGATTATCAGCGACTGGCCGGTCATCCAACTGCTCTCGTCGCTCGCGAGAAAGAGTGCGCCATTGGCGATCTCGATCGGCTCACCGAAGCGACCCATCGGGATGTGGATGAGTCGGCGATTGCGCTTGTCATCGTCGCTGAGGAACTTGGCAAGCAGTGGCGTCATGATCGGTCCAGGACACAACGCGTTTGCCCGGATTCCCTGCCGGGCGTAGATGGTGGCGATCTCGCGATACTTCGCTAGAACGGCACCCTTGGACGCCGTATATGCGATCTGCGGTGTTGCGGCACCCATATGGGCGACAAACGACGCGACGTTTACAATCGAGCCGCCACCGCTCGCGAGCATCGCCGGGATCGCATACCGACAACCGAGCAACACCCCCTTGACGTTGATGTCCATCGTCAGGTTGTAGGTGTCGATCGAGGTGTTCGTCGGCCCGTCGTCATCACCCAACATCACCCCGGCGTTGTTGTACAACACGTGCAGGCCGCCAAAGGTTTCGACGGCATGGTTGACCGCTGCCTCGACCGACTGTTCATCAGTGACATCGCAACTGACGAACGTCGCCTCGCCGCCAGCAGCGGCGATTGCTTCGACGGCCTCGTCACCATCGTTGATGTCGGCGATGACGATCTGCGCGCCCTCCTGGGCGAATCGTTCGGCACCAACGCGACCTAGACCCGATGACGCCCCCGTGATCAACGCGACCTTGCCACTCAACCGACCCACATTTGCCTCCGAGATACTGCCCGTCCATCGTGGTGCGAGCGGGCTGAAATCCTACCTACGCTCGTTCCCAGTAGCGGCGGAGCTCCCAATCGGTGACGCTTTGGTTGAACGCGGCCCACTCGCCCTTGGCCATCGTCAGGATGTGATGGTGCACGTCGTCGCCGAAGCATTCCTTGGCGATCGCGCTGTTCTCCCACAGCGAGATCGCGTCGGCGATGTTCCACGGGATCCGAGGGATCTCCGGGGCCTCGTAGCCGTTGCCGATGAAGGGTTCGCCGAGTTCGAGTTCGTGGCGGATGCCGTAGAGACCGCCTGCCAGCACGCCAGCGAACGCGAAGTAACTGTTTGCGTCACTGCCCGGGATTCGGCACTCGACGCGAGTGCCCTTGCCGTGACCGACGAGGCGATAGCCGAGGGTGCGGTTGTCGACACCCCAGCCGAGTCCGGTCGGCGCCCACGACCCCAGTTGAAATCGCTTGTAGCTGTTGATCGTCGGGGCCCACAACAGTGCGAACTCCTGCGACGTTGCGATCAGACCAGCCAGGTAGTGACGGAACAACTTGCTCATCCCGTGCGGGCCGTGCTCGTGATGCCCGTCGAACAGCGCCGTCTCACCATCGAGGCTCCAGAGGCTGGAGTGAATGTGGCACGACGAGCCGGTGTCGTTGAAGTCGTACTTGGCCATGAAGCTGATGCTTCGTCCGCTGAGCGCGGCGATTTCCTTGGCCCCG
>JANOQU010000660.1:0-5866 GCA_031422355.1 Actinomycetes bacterium | reverse complement strand
GGCCCGTGCGAGGCTGATCATTGTCGCCTCCGGTTGAGGCGGCGACGGCTGCTTTTGCCGATTCGGTTCCCCATCCAGACCACGTTGGCCGGGATGAAGAACGCCCGCGCCGCAAGCGATGTTTCGTTCCACGGGCGCTTGGTGATCGGCGCTCGCCAGGCAAAGAGTCGATAGACGAGGAACAGAATGATCGCCACGTGCATGCCGATCATCGCCCATGGGAATCCGTCATCGCCGACCGCGCTCGTGAGCAGCGACACCGCCGGCGGGCCGAGCAGGGCGCCGGCGCCGTAGATCAGGACCAATTGCGAAGCGGCGCCGCTCGCATGCTCTGGCTCGACCCAATCGTTGGTGTATGCCGAGGCGATCGAGTACAACGGGAAACTCGCTGCGCCGAGCACGGCCATCCCGATCAGTCCGGACCACCCCTCTGGCCCGGCGACCAGCAGGAAAACCGACGCCCCGACTGCGTGCACCGCAGCGACCACGCCGACGAAGCGGCGGTCCAAGTCATCAGACGCGGCCGACAGTGGCCATTGGCTGAGTACACCACCGACCGCTGTTGCGGCGACGAATCGGCCTGCCTCACCGGCAGAAAGACCAACGCGGGTTGCATAGACAACGCCCATACCGACCAGCGAGCCATGGGCGACGCCGACGAGCAAGCAGGTGCCGAGCCCGGTGGGCACCAGCCGCGCGAGTTGCCGCAATGGCAGCTTCTGGCTGAATTCCATCGGTGGCGGAGCGGCGTCTTCGGAGAGTGCGACCGGTACCACGGCCAATGACGTCAGCAGCGCGGCAACGGCGAATGCGGTGACCGTCGTCTTGCCGAATTGACCGACCAGGATCTGGCCGACGCCGAATGCGGCGCTGGTGACGACCATGTACACAGCGAGCAGGCGACCTCGGTTGTCGTTGGAGGCGAGTTGGTTCAGCCACGACTCGGCAACCACGTACAGACCGGCGATGCAGAGCCCGCTGACGAAGCGCATCGCGATCCAGGTTCCGGGCTGCTGACTCAGCCCGACCATGATCATCGTGGCTGCCAGCACCGATGCCCATGCGGAATAGACGCGAATGTGGCCGACCCTGGACAGCGCGGCGATGGTCAGCTTCGAGCCGGCAAGAAAGCCGCCGTAGTAGGCAGCACCGATCACGCCGATTTCCCAGTCGGCGAAGCCATTGGTCTGGCCTCGTACGCCAACGACGGTCGCGAACAAACCAACGCCGATCAGTAGGATGCCGAGGCCGACGAAGAGGCCCCAGGTGGCCCACGCGAGTGACGTTCCGACCGATGGACCGCAGTCGAAGTCGACCTTGGCAACCTCGCCGGTGACGTCCGGCGCACCCACGATTCGGTCACCGAATTCGTTCTGGCCGACCGGTGCGCTCACGGAAAGAGCGTACCGTGTCGCCGAATTCGGTCAGGCCGGGCTGCCGTCCGAATCTGGCGATCCGCCATCCCGTTGGCTCTCTAGGCTGGCGGCATGGACATCGCCGACGACCGAGGGGCGCCGCTTGCGCCCGACGTGGTCGAACGGATTCTGAGACGGGCGTCAGAACTCGCCGCGGCATCGGGTCGGGGCGAGTTGACCGGTTCGAACAACGGTGATCAGGGTGAGGTCACGCCGCGCGGTATCAGCGAGGCTGCACTGGTCGCTGCGGCGAGCGAGGTCGGTCTCTCGGTTCCGGCCGTCCAACGTTCGATTGCAATCGAACGGCTTGGAGCCGTCCGTCCCGGGCGGCGCGGTGACCGGTTCTTCGGACCGGCCGTGGTGTCGGTCGACGACGAGATCACGGCGAGCGTTGCCGAGACTCTCGAACGACTCGATGCGTGGCTGGTCGACGGCCATCACCTCCGCCGCGATCGGCTCCGCGCACCCGGCCGCTCTGGTGCCGGGACGGGTGCAGGGTCTGGAGTCGGCGCTGGCGTTGGTGAGTGGAGCAAGCGGTCGGGCATCGTCGGTGTCACGGTTCGCCGGATTCGTGGCGCGACTGGCGAAGGCAAGCTCGGGGACTTGCGCCGTGTGACTGCGACCGCGAGCGAGAGTGGTGTCGGCACCTCCGTGGTGAGGATCACCGGAGACCGCTCGCCGGATCGACAGGCCCTGGTCGGTGGCGGAGCGGTTGTCGCGGCGACTGGGACCGCCGGTGTTGTTGCCGTTGCAATCATTGCGACGCCGCTTGTACTGCTGGCGACGCCGGTCGCCGTGGTCGCCGGTCTCGGCGTTGCGGCTCGGGGTCGCAGTCGAGCACGACGCACCGAGCTCGAGTTCAGGCGACTGCTCGACGCCGTCGAGGCTGGTGGTGACCCGACTCGGCTTCGTGTCGACATCGCCAGGCGGGTGTCTGGCAAGCGGCGGTGATCAGCTGTTGGATTGAGACGGCTCGGCAAAGTCGCCGGCCGATCGGCGCATTGCCGCGATCACATCAACGAGGTCCTGCTGACGTTCAGCGTCCAGCCCAGTGTCTTCGAACACTTCACTGTTGAGGCGGGCCGTGGCCTTGGATGCCAGACCTCGACCAGAACGGGTAATTGCTGCCAGCGTGGTTCGTTGGTCGTCTGGGTGGGGAATGCGTATGACGAAACCCTTGCCTTCCAGCCGATCGATCACGTTCGTCACGCTGGCAGGATGCACCTGGAGCCGTTGGCCGATCTTGCCGAGCGGAAGTTGACCGCGCTTGGTGAACGACAACAACATCAGCGCCTCGTATTGGGCGAACGTGATGTCGAAGGGCACGAGCGCCTGGTGGACCCTTCCGAGCAGGATCTGGTGTGCCCGCATGATCGACGTCACCATCGACATGCCCGGCGCAGCGTCAGTCCAGCCTCGCTCGATCCAGTTCCGGTTCGCCTCCGCGATCGGGTCGAAGCTGAGAGTCCGCCGGGATGCCACGGAGGAATTCTAACGACCGGCCCACGATCAGTTGGTGGTGAAATTTGTTTGACTTCATACTTTCCATTGGTTGAACATCAAACTAATATCGCAGCATGACCGACGTGACCGCGCTGTATCGACCGAGCAACCCAGTGCGTTTCGTGACGGCCGCAAGCCTGTTCGACGGCCATGACGCCTCGATCAACATCATGCGGCGGATTCTGCAATCCCAGGGAGCCGAGGTGATCCATCTCGGGCACAACCGTTCGGTCGACGACGTCGTGCGGGCGGCGCTGCAGGAGGACGTGCACGGCTTGGCGATCAGCTCGTATCAGGGCGGCCATATCGAGTACTTCACCTACCTGCTCGACCGCCTCCGGGCGGAGGGCATTGGCCACGTCCGCGTGTACGGCGGGGGCGGTGGTGTGATCGTGCCCAGCGAAATCGCGCTCCTCCACGAACGCGGTGTCGCACGGATCTTTTCGCCTCACGACGGTCAACGAATGGGCCTTCCGGAGATGGTCAATTCGATGATCCGCGAGAGCGATCGACCACTCGAACTCGAGCGCCTTCCAGATGTCGAAGATCTCCTCGGTGGCGCGGAACGCGAACTTGCCAGAACGATCACGGTGTTGGAGTCCGGGACGGCGTCCGACGAACTGATCGCTGCGGTCACCGCTGCAGCAGCGCGCCGCGTCGTGCCGGTGTTGGGAATCACCGGCACGGGCGGATCGGGGAAGTCATCGCTGACCGACGAATTGTTGCGGCGGTTCCGACTCGATCAGGCCGACAAGTTGCGGATCGCGGTGATCGCGATCGACCCCACTCGTCGGCGCGGCGGTGGCGCATTGCTCGGTGACCGGATCCGGATGAATGCGATCGACAGCCCGAACATCTTCTTCCGCTCGCTGGCCACTCGGTCGGCCAGCGCAGAGGTTCCGGCATGTCTCGATCTCGTGATTGCCGCAGCCAAGGCTTGGGGTGCGGATCTGGTCGTCGTCGAGACGCCGGGAATCGGCCAGGGCGATGCTGCGATCGTGCCCCACGTCGACGTGCCGATGTATGTGATGACGCCCGAGTTCGGAGCTGCGTCCCAACTCGAAAAGATCGACATGCTCGACTTCGCCGAGGTGATCGTGATCAACAAGTTCGAGCGGCGCGGCGCGGACGATGCGTTCCGCGACGTTCGTCGCCAGTACGCCCGAAATCGCGAGTTGTTCCACACGCCACTCGACGAATTGCCGGTCTTCGGCACTGTGGCCGCCCGGTTCAACGACGACGGCGTGACCGGGCTCTACCAGTTCGTCAGGTCGACGTTGGCCGAGCACGGATTGCCCGTCCACGACGGTGCGCTGCCCCTGGTCGCGACGAGGTCGTCGACCGGGATCGGTGTCATCGTGCCGTCTTCGCGCCAGCGTTACCTGGCCGAGATCGCCGAGGCTGTTCGTGGCTACCACGCCAGCACCAGCGCCCAGGCACTCGTTGCCCAGCGGCTTCAGCAGTTGACGTCGACTGTGGCGATGATGGACGAGCGCGGTATCGACAGCGGTGCCGTCACATCGATCGCAACCGAGAACGTGGCGTTGCTCGACAAGTCCGTCGCGGCCCTTTTGGCGGCGTGGCCGGCACGGTACGCAGAACTCGCCGGGCCGGATCGGATGGTCCGCGAATCGTTGTCTGGCACATTGGTGCCGAAGCTGTCGCTGCCCCGATTCGACGACCACGGCACGCTCGTGCGTTGGCTGCGCAGCGAGAACCTGCCAGGCCACTTTCCATTCACGGCGGGGGTGTTCCCGTTCAAGCGAGAAGGAGAGGATCCGGCGCGGATGTTCGCCGGCGAGGGTGGACCTGCGCGCACCAACCGTCGGTTCCAGTTGCTGTCGCAGGGTCAGCCGGCCACCCGGTTGTCAACGGCGTTTGATTCGGTCACGCTCTACGGCTTCGATCCCGGTGAGCGCCCGGACATCTACGGCAAAGTCGGCAATTCCGGAGTCTCGATCGCCACGCTCGACGACATGAAGGTGCTCTTCGACGGCTTCGATCTGTGCGATCCGGCGACGTCGGTCTCGATGACCATCAACGGACCAGCGCCCACCATCTTGGCGATGTTCGTCTGCACCGCGATCGATCAGCAACTGGAGAAGTTCCAACACACCAACGGCCGACCAGCCGACGAGACCGAGGCCGCGCAGGTTCGCGCCGACACGCTGCGGACAGTACGGGGCACGGTCCAGGCCGACATTCTGAAAGAGGACCAGGGTCAGAACACCTGCATCTTCTCCACAGAATTCAGCCTGGGTGTGATGGCCGACATCGCCGAGTGGTTCGTGGAGCACGATGTCCGTAACTTCTATTCGGTCTCGATTTCGGGGTACCACATTGCCGAGGCGGGCGCGAACCCGATCAGCCAACTGGCGTTCACCCTCTCGAATGGCTTTACCTACGTCGAGGCGTATCTGGCGAGGGGAATGCGGGTCGACGACTTTGCGCCGAATCTCAGCTTCTTCTTCAGCAACGGGATGGATCCCGAGTACACCGTGCTCGGCCGGGTTGCGCGCCGGATTTGGGCGATCGCGATGCGTGATCGCTATGGCGCTGCAGAGCGGTCCCAGAAGCTGAAGTACCACGTCCAGACCAGCGGGCGCTCACTGCACGCGCAGGAGATGGCGTTCAACGACATCCGCACCACGCTGCAGGCGCTCTGCGCGATCTACGACAACGCGAACAGCCTGCACACCAACGCCTACGACGAGGCGGTCACCACGCCCACCGACGAATCCGTCCGCCGCGCCCTTGCGATCCAGATGGTGATCAACCGGGAGTGGGGCTTGAGTATGAACGAGAACCCACTGCAGGGCAGCTTCATCGTCGAGGAACTGACCGACATGGTCGAGGCTGCGGTACTCGCCGAACTCGACCGCATTTCAGAGCGAGGCGGCGTGCTCGGCGCGATGGAGACCGGCTATCAGCGCGGCCGGATTCAGGAC
>JANOQU010000659.1:0-7674 GCA_031422355.1 Actinomycetes bacterium | reverse complement strand
GCGGGACCAAGGGCGTGGTTCGTGCCACGACAGTGGTCGCCCGTCGAATCGAACCTGAGCGAACGCGGCAGGGGGAAGCGGTGACGACGTACGTACTCGACGGGTCGGTGGTTCGGGTTGGGGGCGCCAGGGTGCTGGTCGGCGGGTCGCCACTCAGACTGTTTCGGCTGACGGCAGCCGGCGCCAACATGATCGACCGGATCGAGCAGGGCGAGCAACCCGACGCGGCCGACACGACAGCCGGCTCGGCGGTGAGCCGACTCCTCGACCGGCTGCTCGATGCGGGCGTCATCCACCCGGTGCCGGCAACCAACACACCCTCGCTCGCAGTAACGGTCGTGATACCGGCGTACTGCACCGCTGCTGGGCAAGCAGCATCGGCATTGGAACGGTTGATCAGGGGATGCGGTTCTGCGGAAAGCATCGTGATCGTCGACGACGCTTCACCCGTGCCGATCGCGCCGGTCACCGGCGCAACGCTGATTCGCCACGAGCGCAATCGGGGTCCAGGTGCCGCCCGAAACACCGGCGCTGCTCTGGTCACGACACCACTCGTTGCGTTCGTCGACACCGACGTCGTTCTCGCCGAGCCCAATCCCACGAACGAACGCGGATGGCTGGATCTGCTCGTTGCCCACTTCGTCGATGAGCGTGTCGCGCTCGTTGCCCCGCGGGTCACGAGCGTGCCGGGAGAATCGTTGATCGAACGGTACGAACAGCTGCATTCGCCGCTCGACCTGGGCGATCGACCCGGACCGATCAAGGCGGGTAGCCGGATCAGCTACGTGCCCTCTGCAGCGATCGTCGTTCGCACCGACCACTTCCGCGCAGCCGGAGGTTTCGATGAGGCAATGCGAGTTGGGGAAGACGTCGATTTCGTCTGGCGTCTTGCCGCGGCCGGCCATCGACTGCGCTTCGAACCGGCGTCCGTCGTGTCCCATTCTCCGCGCCGAACTCTGGCAGCAGCGTCGCGGCAACGATTCGGCTACGGCTCCTCTGCGGCACCGCTCGCTCGCCGGCACCGCGGCGCGGTCGCGCCCGTTCGGGTCAGCGGTTGGAGCGCTGCTGCATGGGCGACCACAGTGGCCGGCTGGCCGATCGTCGGGGGTGCGATCGCAGCCGTGACGACGGCCCTTCTCGCCCGCAAGTTACGCGACGTGCCCGACGGCCCCAAGCTCGCGTTGCGACTGGCAGGTCTCGGTCATCTGTACGCAGGGAGATCCTTGGCGTCCGGCGTCACCCGGGCCTGGTGGCCGCTGGCATGTGCTGGCGCCCTGATCTCCAAACGCTGCCGGCGGATCGTGGTGCTCGCCGCCCTTGCGCCACCGTCGATCGACTGGTTACGCAATCGTCCGTCAATCCCGATGCCGAACTACGTTGCGCTCCGACTCGCCGACGACATCGCGTACGGCGCAGGACTCTGGCGGGGGGTCGCGAACGAGCGCTCGCTCGCTGCACTGACGCCGGATCTCACATCGTGGCCTGGCCGGCGACAGACCGCCGCAGAGTGATATCGCTGCAGGCCTCGCAGATATCGTCGGGAACGATCCCCATGACCATCAACCGGTTGAAGATCAAGCACCCGAGGCAGTAGGCAAATACGGACTCCAACGTCGCAGCGACTGCGATTGCACCAACCGCCCCGATTGCGATCGGCTGCGCGCCGAGCGCCCAGGCCACAAGCGCGCCGACCGACAGCGTCGCCCCAATTCCCTGAGCGAAACGCTTCGGCGGACCTGGGACGAGACGATGCTCGACATCAGGGCGAGCCGCCATCAACCGGGGCGTGGCGAAGCGGGTGACGAACTGCCCGAGCGGGCTGAGGGTCGGGCCTGCCGCGACCCGAGCGACGAAGCCGTACGCCAGTGGGATGAGTTGCCAGCCTTGGCGAAAGATCACGAACGCAATGCACTGCAGTACGACCCCGCCTGCCACAAGCCGGGCCGACGTTTCGTTGACCGGGTTCGGAAATCGAAAGAGATTGCGCACGAACATGATCGTACGAGGATAATCCCGACCATCCAACTCGGGATTCGCCAACGGCCGCCAGCAACCCCGAGGCTCCCTGGTCGCCGCCTCAGCGGCACTACGGTCAGGGTGTATGGGTCTTCGTCTCAGCGTGCGCGAATCGGTATGGCGAGCAAGCATCGCCGACGTTGCACGGGCGATGCCCGGGCTGATTCCAGTCGTCAAGGGCAACGGCTACGGCTTCGGCCGCGACACGCTGATGCCAATCGCCTCCGAGCTCGCGAGTCACATCGCCGTCGGAACGGTCTACGAAGCAGCCGATGTCCCAGCGGACCGAACGCCGATCGTGCTGACCCCGCACCTTGGGAAGCTACCAAGCGACCTCGGTCGGTCCGCCGTGCTCACAGTGGGACACACCGCCCACGTCGAATCGCTCGCCGCCCACGGATGGACCGGGAACGTCACGATCAAGCTGCAATCATCGATGCGTCGCTACGGCGTTGTCCCCGATGCCCTCCCAGCACTGATCAAGGCTGTCGAGTCCGCTGGACTCACCACCGCTGGGTACTCGCTGCATTTGCCGCTCCATCACGCTGAATCGGATCCGACATGCGCCGCTGGACTCGCCGAAATCGAGCAATGGCTACGAGTGATCGACCCCGATCTGGCCCTATCGGTCAGCCACATCGATACCGACGCTTCGTCGCGACTCAGCGATCGATTTGGGGACCGCCAGTTCCACATCCGCGTCGGCACTGCGCTCTGGCACGCAGACAAGAGCCACCTACAACTCACTGCGGATGTACTCGATGTCCACGAGGTTCACAGCGGCGATGCCGTGGGCTACCGCGGCACGGTCGTGCGCTGCGACGGCTATCTGGTGCTCGTCGCGGCGGGCTCTGCGCACGGAATCCGGGCTTTGGACGACGGCCGAAGCCCCGTGCACTTCGAACGTCAGCGGCTACAACTCCTGGAGTCGCCGCACATGCACACCACACTCGCCTTCGTCCCGATCGGCGACAGTTGCCCGTCAATCGGCGATCGGGTGGATATCCAGCGGCCGCTTATCAATACCCTGATCGACGAACTGGAGTGGATTTCGTGACGGAAGTTTTCGATCTCGAAGCCAAGCCGCAGTTCAATCGGACGGGAGCACCCCGGCTTCCAGGTCTCGATGTGGCACGCGCGATTGCTTTGGTCGGAGTCGTCATCATGAATTATCACGGCTACCTCAACGGCGGCGACGACGGCATCGATCGATCGTTGGCGGAACGAGTCTTCGACCCGTTCCGGGGGCCGCTCAGCACTCGTTTTGCGGCAACGTTCGTGATGGTCGCCGGGATGGGGATCACGCTGTTGACCAACCGCAGCCGGATCGGTGGTGACAGGGCTGCGATCCGCGAGGACCGCTGGCGGTTGGTGCGTCGCGGCGTCCTGTTGTACTCGTTCGGGTTGCTGATCGAGTGGATCTGGCACGGCACGATCCTGTTCTTCTACGGCGCTTTCTTTGTCGTCGGGGCGATGCTGTTCACACTTGCACTTCGTTGGCTGCTCGCGATCGGCGTAGCCGCCGCCCTCGCTGGGGCCGCAATCGCCTGGTTCAGGATCACCGAAGGTCTCGATGGCAACAGCACGCAGTGGTTGGATCCGCCGATCGATTCGCCACGCAATCTGTTGCTGCGCACCTTCGTTGGCTACACGCATCCGCTGCTGCCCTGGCTCGCGTTCCTCTGCGCCGGCATCGCGCTCGGCCGGTTCCTTCCGCTGATCGCCCGCCATCGGAACAGGGTTGCGTTACTCGGTGCCGCGATGTTCGTCGGCACCTACGCGATCAACTACCTCGGACTGCGCGTGGCGACCGACGACTTCGCGAGTACCGACCGTTCGGCGCAACTCTGGCGAGAACTGTTATCGACCTCGCCGTTTGATCGGGGGCTGCTGTACACGATCGGCACACTCGGTTCGTCGCTCGTCGCGTTCTGCGTGATCTCATCGGTGGCCGATCGTTACCCGACTGCCAAGGTGACCAGTTTGTTCCAACACGCGGGCCAGATGACACTCACTCTCTACGTCTGTCATGTGCTGTATTTCAACGCGTTGGTGGACTGGTACGGCCTCGTCGGACCCACTGGCTTGGACACCGCGTTGACGTTGGCGATCACGTTCTGGGTCATTGCAATTGCGTTCGGCGCGATGTGGCATCGCTTCGTCGGCACCGGCCCACTCGAACGGATCTATCGCAGCTTCGGCGGCTGACCGTGCGCATTCGCGCAGTGACATCGTCCGCGAACTCGGTGATCTAGAACTCCGCGAAGGTGTTGCACGTATCGCGATCACCGGTCGTGTAGCCACGCCGGAACCAGGTCATCCGTTGCTCTGACGTGCCATGGGTGAACGATTCGGGATCGACCCGGCCCTGCGTCTGCTGCTGAATCCTGTCGTCGCCGACAGCCGCCGCGGCGTTCAAGGCCTCGTCGACCTCGCTGTCGCTCTCGAACTGATTGCGGCTCTTGGCATCGTTGGCCCACACCCCCGCGAGGCAGTCTGCCTGCAGCTCCAGCGCAACCGAGTACTCGTTCGCCCGGTCAGGGTTCTGTTCCTGGAGTTGGCGCATCTGCTCGTTGATCCCGAGCACGTTCTGGATGTGGTGGCCATATTCGTGGGCGACGATGTACTGGGCAGCAAGGTCACCTTTCGCGTTGAACTGGTCCTGCAGTTGGACGAGAAAGTCGAGATCGAAATAGACAAGCTGATCTGCCGGACAATAAAACGGTCCGGTCGACGACGACGCCGTGCCGCATCCCGTATCCGTCGAACCGCTGAAGAAGACGGTCTGGGTGATCTGGTAGGTCTGGCCCCGGCTTTGGAATTCGCCGACCCAGAAGTTCTGGACATCCTCGGTTGCACCGCACAGGATGCTCTCGAGTTCGTCGTTGCACGTACCGTTGGCAACCTCGGCGGATTGATCGCCCGATCCGCCGCTATCGGCCAGGTTCGAGCTCGTGCCCGAACCGTTCAGCAGGCGGGGCAGGACGAGTACAGCGATCGCGATCACGATACCGAGCAGCCCACCACCCATCTTGCCGGGCAGCTTCATGCCGCCGCCACCACCGCCGCCGCCACCACCGCCGAACATTCCGCCGAGGCCTCCGAGACCGCCGCCGCCGCCGCTGCTCTGGCCGCGACGGTCTTGGACCATCGACGAGTTGTCTGTCTTACGAATCTTCGTCACCGGGTATTCCTCCGCTCGAATCGGCGCCGGACGAGTCGGCGCCGGACAAAGACTACGTGGACGAAGTCCCTGACGAGCGTGCACCGCGATGCATGCCGCGCATACCAACAGCGCCAGCACCGATCAAAGGTCCTCGGTCACCGAGGCGCGCCGGGGTGATTCGAACCCCCCGGGTGAACGTCAGTCGGCAGTGTTCGCTCAGGCTGTCCTGGGCCGCGTTGAAGAACGTCGCGCCGAATCCGAGGGCGACCGAGCCGCCGACAACCACGAAGTCGAGGTCGAGTGCGTTGCAGACCGAAGCAACGCCACGCCCGACGAGGCGCCCCGTTCGCTGCATGATGTCGTAGGTGGGCTCCGTCGGCGGTCGGCCGGTGATTGCCTCGATTGCAGGACCAGATGCTTCCGCCTCCAGGCACCCGCGGGCACCGCAGACACAGCGTCGACCGTTGGGTTCGACGATCACATGGCCGATATGGCCGGCGTTGCCTGTCGCCCCATCGAGCAGTTGCCCGTCAAGCACGATGCCGCCGCCGACTCCGGTGGAGACGACGATCGCCATGAAGTTGCTCCGCCCTTGGGCTGCCCCGACCCAACCTTCGGCCAACGCGAGCGCCTTGGCATCCATATCGCCGTACACGTCAAGCCGAGTCAATGCCTGCAGCCGGGCCCGCAACGGAAACCCACGCCACGCCTGAATGTTGATCGGCGACACGGATTCACAGTTCTTCGTCACCGGCCCGGCACAACCAACACCGACCACCACCGGGCGCGCCTCGTGGTGCTCGCGGGCGCGCTCCAGTTGTGCCTCAACCAATTCGGCCAATTGCTCGAAGACGCCTTCGGCATCGAGGCTGTGGTTGACCTGCTCACGGGCGAGGTCGATCAACTCTCCCGACATCGTCATCAGACCAACAGCCATCTTGGTTCCGCCGACATCAACGGCGAGCACGACATCCACACGGCGAGGGTACCCGACACTCACCGCGAGTCCGGCGTGCCTCCGGTGACGAAGACCGATGGAAGCCCGCCGGTGTGGAGAAAGACGACGTCGTCGTCGATTGACCAGCGACCGTCCGCGATGTTGCCCAACAATCCAGCGAATCCCTTGCCGGAATAGGTGCGGTCCAGGATCAGACCGCCCGATCGAGCCGCCCAGCGAATCGCGTCGTCGCCCGCGCTGCTCGGAATCCCGTAGTCCTCGCCCATCCACCTCGTGTCGAGGTGGATATCAGCGGCCTCCACACCGGACGTTTGCAACAGGGTCAGGGTTGCCTCGGCCAGTTCTGCAATGTCGGGAAGTCCCATGACCACGCCCTTGGCGACGCCGATCGCCAAGAGATCCGGAACTTCGTGCCCGATGGAGCGCAGTAACGCTCGGCCAGCGACCAACCCGGCATGGGTGCCACCGCTCGATGACGTGAACACGATCGCCGCGGGTCGGATCTGGGCATCGCGAAACTGTTGAACCATCTCGATCATGGCCGAGACATAGCCGAGCGCACCGACCGCAGTACTCCCGCCGATCGGAATCGAGTGCGGGCGAAGGCCATCTGCAGCCAATTCATCGGTCAACGCCTCGCGGGCGATCTCCAGCGCACCCCAATGGGTATCGGCCGCACCGGTGAAGTGAAGGTGGGCGCCGAACAAATCCGAGAGCAACTGGTTGCCGACGAGTCGGTCCGGCCGGTCACCCGAGAGTACGAGGTGGGTTTCCAGGCCCAATCGGGCACCAGCCGCAGCCGTCATCCGACAATGGTTGGACTGCGCTGCGCCGACGGTGATCAGGCAGTCGGCACCCCGGCTCAGGCCGTCGCCACAGAGAAACTCCAGCTTACGAACCTTGTTGCCGCCAGCGCCGAGGCCGGTGAGGTCATCGCGTTTCAGCCACAGTCGGGGTCCGTCGACGATCTTCGGACCACGTTCGAGAGGGGTCGGCAGGCTCGCAAGGTGGGATCGAGGCATTGCGGCCAGGCGACGCAGAGGCATCCGTCGACTGTAGATCGGGTGCGAACCTTCGCGAGGTCAGAGCGCAGATCGAGGACGTGATAGCACTGGCATCAATGCCCACCGACTGGAATCCACTACTCCGGGATGAATTTGCCAAGCCGTACTGGAAGCCTTTGCAGGACTTCGTTCGTGAGGAGCGCGCCAACCACACCGTGTATCCGCCCCACGCTGATGTGTTCGCCGCGATCCATCTCACGTCGTACGCACAGACCAAGGTGATGGTCCTCGGCCAGGACCCGTATCACGGCCCGAATCAGGCCCACGGCCTGTGCTTCTCCGTTCGGTCGGGTATTGCGATCCCACCATCGCTCGGGAACATCTACAAGGAATTGCAGTCCGACCTCGGGATTGTCCCCGCCCGCCACGGCAACCTCACGTCGTGGGCCGAGCAGGGTGTCCTCCTGCTCAACACCACGCTTACCGTCCGAGCGGGCGCAGCAGCAAGCCACCAGGGCAAGGGTTGGGAG